>CADCQD010000148.1 GCA_902803485.1 uncultured Eubacteriales bacterium
ACGCGTCGCCAATACCCGCCGGAAGCCCGATGGTGGCGCATTCCACGATGCCGCCCACGGAATCCTCCGCACGGGAAGCGTCGTCAATGGCTGCCAGCATTGCTTTTCCGGCTTCCGGATCCAGTACAGGGAACCCGTTTTCCCTTACACGAAGGAAATCCCGGAGAGAAACATTCACCGGATCAAACGGTGTATCTTCTATTCCGGCGATGGAAGCGATATGCGCCCCCACATAGACGCCTTGATCTTCCAGCCACTGAAGAGCAATGCCCCCGGCGATGCATAACGGTGCCGTCAGACGGGCGGAAAACTGGCCGCCGCCCCGGATGTCATAAGCATTGCCGAACTTGACCCGTGCCGGATAATCGGCATGAGACGGCCGGGGAACCGAAAGAAACTGTGAATAATCCCGGCTACGGGCATCCTTGTTCCGGATCAATGCGCAGACCGGCGCGCCGCAGGTAGTATCCTCCGAAAGCCCGCTCATAAATTCCGGGATATCCGCCTCTTTCCGGCTGGTGGTAAAGCTCCCCTGCCCCGGCGCGCGCCGCGCCATGAAGGCCTGGAGCTTCTCCCGGTCCACCCGGATCCCCGCCGGCAGGCCGTCCATGACCATACCGACTGCCGGAGCATGAGACTGTCCGAACACCGTCACCGTAAGCTTTTCACCTGTAAACTGCATGATTATATCTCCTTTGCCTGACCGCCCAGTGCGGCAAACTGCCTGAAAAATCCCGGATAGGATTTACTGACCGCCTCCGCGTCAAGGATCGTCACAGGTCCCTGCGCCCAGGCGGCAGCTATGGATGCCGCCATCACGATGCGGTGATCATGGAACCCGGAAACCGTACCACCGGCAACCATACCTCTTCCTTCAATGACCAGGCTGTCATCTCTGGCTTCCGCCGGCACGCCGAAGCTATGCAGCATTTTCAGAATGGCCTCCACCCGGTCAGATTCCTTGAGCCGGAGCCGAGCAATGGGATGAAGCACGCTCTTCCCCCGGGCAAAAGCCGCCGCCACCGAAAGGACCGGGGCAAGATCCGGGGTCTGTGAAATATCGATATCCAGACACTTTTGCGTTCCGCGCCTGACGCGGACCGTATTTCCACAGGTCTCCACCACCGCGCCGAAATCTGCCAGAAGCCTTGCGATGATACGGTCCCCATGAAGAGAATCCATTCTCAGCGGTCCGCAGGAAACACCTTCCATGCTCAAAGCGCCTGCAGTCAGCCAGAATGCCGCCCCGGACCAGTCGCCTTCCACCACCATCTTCCCCGGGGTGCGGAAGGCCCGGCCTCCCGGAATGTAAAAACGATTGCCGCTCTCTTCGACCCGGATACCGAACTGCTTCAGGATATCCAGCGTCATATCCACATACGGCCGCGACTCGATCTCCCCGGTAACGGTGATCTTGCTGTCCCCGGGAAGAAGCGGCAGCGCCAAAAGAAGGCCGCTGATGAACTGAGAGGAAACGTTTCCCGTAAGCGTATAGGAACCATGCCGCAAAGAGCCTTCCAAAAAGAGAGGGAAACGCCCCTTTTCAGATAATACCGCGCCATGCGCCGCGAGTTCTTCATAAAGCGGAGAAAGAGGCCGGCTGTTAAGTTTCCCCTGCCCCGTAAAAGCACAGTCCGCGCCGAGTGCCGCTGCCACCGGCAGAAGAAAACGCAGTGTGGCACCGCTTTCGCCGCAGTCCAGCATCGCGCCTTTTTCAATTTTCGTGATCGGGGTGACCCGTACGTTCTCGCCGACTTTTTCGATCCCTGCTCCGAGGGAACGAAGGCATCCTATGGTCGCTTCCACGTCAGAGGAAAAGCCCACGCGCTCAAGTTCCGTAGGACCATCGGCCAGAGCGGAACAGATGAGCAGCCGGTGCGCCTGAGACTTGCCAGGCATTATGGGATCGATGCTTCCGGCAAGCGGATGCGGTGTAATAAGCATTTTCATCTGCCGGCCACCTCCCTTGTCAGTCTTTCCATTCGCTGTCTATCTCCTCTTTCCGTTCATTGCCTTCTCTCAAAAGGCCGCACAATGTTTCAGCGTCGCCTGCGGCCAGGGCATCCCGGTACGCGCCAAGCGCATCGATCAATCCGTCCAGTTCCCGCCCCAGGTGATCGGCATTATCCAGGAAAAGTTCTGTCCACATAGTCTCGTTAAGCTTTGCCACCCGAGTCATGTCACGGTAGCTTCCCGCCGAAAAACTCTGATGCTTTCTTGCTGTCGGAGATTTTATATAAGCATTGCACACCACATGCGCCAGCTGTGAAGTGAACGCGATCATTTCATCATGCTTTTCCGCGGTCGTCAATGCAATGTGAGCAAAGCCCGCGTCATGCAGAAGGCTGCGCATGCGGCTGAGCACGGAAGGCTCCTCGTTCTCTTTCGGAACCAGGATCATTGTAGTATTCTGATACAGGTCACTCCGGGCGTATCTGATACCGGAAAACTCAGTCCCGGCCATGGGATGGCCGCCGATATACGTAAACCCATATTTCTCCGCCAAACGGAAACACGGCGCGCATACCGCGCGCTTGACGCCGCACAGGTCAGTCACGATGGCGTCTTTCCTGATCAGCCCCGCATGGGTCTCAAGATATTCCACAGCCGCCCCGGGATACAGGGCGATAAAGAGAAATCCGCACGTCCCGATATTGTCATCCGTCAGCCTGCCGTCCACCGTACCGGTGTTCTCAGCATATTCCTGAGTACTTTCATCCAGATCATAGCCCAGCACAGGATAGCCTGCCGCCTTCAGCGCCTTACACAGCGACGCTCCCATGAGTCCCAGACCGACCACTCCGACCTGTTCCATATCACTTTCCTCCGACCATTCAGACCTGTTCCGTATCACTTTCTTCCGACCATTCCGGCCTGTTCCATATTGTTTTCTTCAAACTGCGCCAGAGGCATTTCGGGATCCCTAAACGAAAATGTCCTGTTTGCGGCTGATGAAGGGCTCACCCGATCCGCACTATTTCGAAAAAGACCACTTACCCGATCCGCGCTTTTCCTAAAAAGGAAGCTTACCCGATCCGCACCTCGCAGCTTAAGACGCCGCCCATCATCTCCCGGTACGCCTCCATCGCCTCCACTTCCGGAGGCTGGACATCCTTCATTTCGTAATCCATACCCAGCGCACGGTATTTGGACTCTGCCATCCGGTGAAACCTGAGAAGCTCCACACAGACAGGCTCCTGCTTCCTCAAAAAATCCGCGATCCTCAGAAGTTCCTCCGTATCTTCCGTAAACCCGGGGATCACCGGGATCCGCACCCAGATCCGCGCGCCGCTTTCCCGGAGTTTTCCGTAATTCTGAAGGATCAGCGCATTGTCCGCGCCTGTGGCTTTCCGATGCAGTTCAGGCGTGACCGCCTTAACATCATACAGGAACAGATCCGTCCAGGGAAGCACCTTCTGAAACGCCTCCCAGGGCACAAAGCCCGCCGTATCCACCGCCGTATGAATACCATCCACCCTGCACGCCTTCAAAAGTTCCGCCGCAAAATCCGGCTGCAGCAGCACCTCGCCCCCGGACAAGGTAACGCCGCCTTCGGAAGACCGGTAAAAAGGCAGATCCCTTCGGATCACCTGCAATACTTCCTCCAGGGTCTGATCCCCGCCGGAACGCTCCAGCGCCTTTGAGGGACACACTTCCGCGCATTTTCCGCACCGCACGCACCGCTGCCTGTCAAAAACATGCTCAGGAAGGAAACCGTGGGCAGTCTGAGGACATATGTTTTCCGGCAGGAATTTGTGGGCAGTCTGAGGACATACTTCCGCACAGGCGCCGCAGCCAATGCAGGATTCCGGTGTATATAGTATTGCAGGTCTCTGTTCGAAAGATTCCGGATTGTGGCACCATCGGCACCGAAGCCCGCAGCCCTGAAAAAACACGGTCGTCCGGATCCCCGGGCCATCATGCGAAGAATATCTCTGTATGTCAAAAATCTTTCCCGTCACCTGCAGTTCCCCTTAGTGTTTTGTTTTGTGATATCTATATGATTACGATCATTCTTCTGCGATCATGTTGCTCTTTCATCTGTGATCATTTCGAACTATCTTCATCCCGGGTTTCTGTCTCCCTGGATTCTATCTCACGGGATTCCTGAGACGTTAGGTCTGATTCCTGAGGTGCCCGGTTCTCTTCCTGATACGCCTCAAGCGCCTGGATCTCATTCTGATATTCCTGAAGTGCTGAAGTCCCTGCATCTGTCATGCGGTATTTCCCTCGGGACACATTTTCAAACCAGCCATAATGATTATCATAGAGGATCCGGGACGTCCGTGGAACTCCGGAAGCTTCCCTCAGGACTTTCACAGAAGACATCCCGTCCAGATCCCGAAGCGCGGAAAGCACCAGAAGCGCGTCTTCCCGGTACCCAGTCATCAGTTTTTCCTGATGCACTCCTCCGGTATTGCTCTTCAGCGTCCTGTGCTGAAATTCCTGCTTCAGCGCTTCCCGCTCTCGAAGATTCCTTTTTTGAAAGGCACTGAGTTCGTGCACCACCGGATCCAGCAGTACCTGAACACTGCCCGTCCTTTTTGAAACAGCAAGAAGACCGATGCCCAGACGTTTCAGAAGATACAGCCGGTCCTTGAAGGATCGTGAATAAATATTCTTTGGAGTGAATATACCGATATATACATGATCAATTGTTTTCTGCCGGAGCGCCGCCTGCTGCACCGCTCTGAAATCCAGCTTCACCTTCAGCTCCACCGCGGCACTGATCCCTTCACGCTGCATGTACAGATCTACATCCCGGACCTCTCCATCACAGAGGAAGCCCTGGTCTGTAAAATAGCTTTTGATCGGCTCATACAAGTCTTTTTCCATTAAGTCTCCTGGTGATCCTGCTTTGATGTCCCTTTATTTGTCTCCGTGTGATCCTGTCTATTCTAATCTTTCATTTCGTCGCCCGGTGATCCTGCTTTGATGATCCTTTATTATGTCTCCCGGTAATTCTGTCTTTAAAAGATCCTTCATTCTGTCTCCCGGTTTTCCTGCTTTTCTGATCCTTTAT
>CADCQD010000149.1 GCA_902803485.1 uncultured Eubacteriales bacterium
ATCATACGTTTACCTCCACTTATTTTTCATAAGCACCGATCGTATACTCAGTCACGATCTGGCCGCCTTTAAGATGCTTTTCCACTACATCCTTCGCTTTTTCCCTGTCCATCTTGACATAGGTAACTTTGTCCTTGCCGGCCTCGAAGATCTCGACTACGGGCTCATACTGGCAAATGCCGATGCAGCCGGTCTGAGAAACTGTGACCTTATCGGAAAGTCCTTCCTCGGATACGTCCTGAACGAACTCGTTCAATACGGGACGCGCGCCTGCTGCGATACCGCAGGTAGCCATGCCGACCACAACGCGGATATCACCGGTACCCTCGCGAAGAACTACACGGTCCTTCATCTTGTCTTTGATTGCCTGAAGCTCTGCCAAAGATTTCATATATGCCTCCTCCCTGGATATGAAATTGATGTTGTTTATTCCTCATGCGGACCGTCATACTGTTCCTTCAGGTAGTCCTCGATCCACTTGATGACTTCATAACTGTTGAGCGGCACGCCCTCCAGAACTGTTCTGAGTTCCCGGGTATCCAGTTCAACCGTATTGTCTTCCATACTGTGTCTGAAATAAAAGTCCGTATCCGGATGTCCCTGGATCAATGTCACGATGGAAGAAATGACATCGCCCAAGGGGGTAAAGTCCAGATGATCTTCATAGAATACCGCGGTCACCGCGGTGCCGTGGTTTACCGGATCATCCGCCTCGCTTACGGAAGTGATCTCCATGGTACCGCCGGTCTGTTCCGCCGCGAGCTTCAGAAGCGGCAGGCCCATGCCCACCTTCCGTGTGGTCCGCGTGGTATAGAACGGATCCGTCACGCCTCTTAAGATCTCTTCGGACATTCCGCAGCCGTTGTCCCGGATCTCAAGCGTCAGCTTCCGGTCCTTCTCTGTCAGAAGGATCTCCGTCAGCGATGCCCCGGCTTTGACCGAATTCTCCGCAATATCCAGAATGTTCAGTGATATTTCTTTCATTCCCTGTTCCCGATCAGCCGCAGAAGATTTTCTCTGACAAGCGCGCCTGAATACGGCTCGTCCGGGATCTCCACGGTATAATTTTCTTCCCTGAGATCTGTCAGGTAATGCGCGTCCGAACTGAAAAGGATCCGCTTATCCCTGAGGATCGGGTACTTTTCTCTGTAGGGCGCCTCGTTCTCTGCGTCATGAAGCTCCGCTGCCGTAAAGTACGGAGTTTCCGGAAAGGTGCCCAGCACCGCAATGCAGCCGTTCGCCTCCCGGTCAATGTGCGCCGGATAACAGACGCCGTCAAACTGTCCCACGAGTTCCGGGACCTCCTCCAGAGAGATCTCCGTGGCGTTCGTCAGAAAATCCGGTTCCTCGCCGATCAGCTCATCTTCGCCGTTCAGGATCAGCTGGTCTCCGAAGATCTCCTTGCTGTTCGGAAAACGGATCCGCTTCGAATCCACCACTTCATTGAACGCCATGGCCTGTTCCAGCGTAGGAAACAGGCAGACCACATGGATCTCTTCCGACGTCGTCAGTTCCATTCCCGGTACCGGAATAATGCCGTAGCGCTTGCAGGCTTCAAAAAAAGCCGGACAGTTTTTTGTGGAATTATGGTCTGTCAGCGCCATGATATCAATATGATTCAGAGATGCCATGCCCGCCAGGTTATTGGGCGTATTATCATTGTCCGCGCAGGGGGACAGGCACGAATGCACATGAAGATCGCAGGTATACAGACTCATATCAGCTGTGATAAAAGAACCGCGGCCTCATAAGACGGAAGGTCTGTTGAAAGAACATTCACGTCTCTCAGTTCCGCCGCTGCCCTGACGTCCTCAGGAAGCTCCACTCCTTCCGTCAGGATCACACAGGCGGTATCCGCAAGCGACGCCACCGCGATCACGTTCAGGTTGGACATGATGGTGATCCAGGCGCAGTCCGCTTTTGCTCTTCCCATGACCCATGAAAGCAGGTCACCCATATACGCGCCGGTGATGTCACGTTCGCCATCCGCAAGCACGACCTCGCGGAATCCGTGTTCAAGAAGTCCGGAAACCGTCATTCCTCTGCCTCCTTTGCCTTCAGGATCGGGCAATACGGGAACCCCTTCCCCGTCCTGACGGCGTCTTCCGCGTTCGCGCGGCATGTGGGCGCGCCGCAGGCGCCGCAGTCGATGCCCGGCAGCTGCTCCCTGATCTTCTGAATATCCGCCATCATCCGCATGGATTCCGCCATACTGTTGGAAAGCTGGTTCGCTGCCTCATACTCCGGAAGCTGGTCAAAGAAATAGCCGTCGGGAATATAGCGCTCTTCGTCCGGCGTCAGGTAATTCATGGAAACCGGAAGGTAATGCCGGAGGGACTGGAGCCTTGCTTTCGCAATAAAGGGATTCTGCACGGTCAGCACGCCGCCCACGCATCCTCCGGGGCAGGCATTCAGTTCAATAAAGCGGACCGGCGGGATATTGCCGTCTTCGATCTGGTTCAGCACATGGATCACATTCACGATCCCGTCCGCCGCCAGATAATCATCATTCAGAATCGCCGCGGACTCGCCGCCGGAGCTGGCCCAGCCGATACCGATCATGCCGGAATCCGAAAGAGACTGGATCTCGCTGTTCGGCTTCATCGCGTTAATGAGCATGAAGTAAATATCGCTGATGGATACGACTTCATCGATCTCAAGCCCCA
>CADCQD010000150.1 GCA_902803485.1 uncultured Eubacteriales bacterium
AATATCCGGTCTACGGCGTGCTGATGGTCAGCGCGTCCCTGGTGATCCTGCTGCTTCTCCTGGTGTTCTTCCTGCTGCCTGGCCGGAGTTTCTCTGAAAAAGAGCGGAGGAATCTTGCCAAAGCGCCCCGGTTCAGCATGGAACGTTTTCTGGACGGAAGTTTCTCAGACGGACTGGAAGGGTGGCTTGCGGACCAGTTCCCGGCAAGAGACCAGTTTACATCAGCTGCGGCTCTCTACGAAGAACTGACAGGGCCGGAGATCTCCTCCGGTGTACTTCTTGGCCGGGAGCACACGCTGTTCCAGCTTTTTGAAGGCCCGGGAAACAGCGGGAAGACGACGGATCTGCTCCTTTCATTTCTAAAGGACAGCGGGATCCGGAGCACGATCCTTCTGGTCCCCAATGCGGTATCTGTTGCGGGGCAGAGTGAAAAGCTGTCCTCTCTCCTTCCGGAAGGCGCGGTACTTACGGACCAGGCGGCATGGTTCCGGGACTGGCTTCAGAGTACAGGGGAAACGATCCGTACTTTACAGTCGGAAGACCGGATCCGGCTGGCAGATATCACAGCAGTTCTTCAGACCGGCTGGGAAGCGGGCGAACAGATATATTATAAGACGGACCATCACTGGACCACCCGGGGCGCTCTTTTGGGCTACTGTGCCGCCGCGGATCTGATGGAACTTTCCGGTGATCCTGAAAACTATCAGCTGCAGGAAGTCTGCAGGAATTTCCGGGGTTCCCTGATCTCAAAAAGCGGATTCTCAGTTCCGTCAGAAGACGTGATCGAGATCAGCCTTCTCCGAAAGGATCTGCCACTCACGGTCACTTATGAAGAAGAACAGCTGCTGAAGGCTGCTCCCTACAGTATGGAAGGGCTTTCCGGCCATGACCCGTATGAGGTCTTTTTTGGAGGGAACCATGCCGTTGTCCGCATCGATATCGCGAACCGGACCGGAAGACGCCTGCTTCTTCTGAAAGATTCCTACGCAAACGCGTTCGTACCCTTCCTTTTTCCGGATTTTGACCGCATCACCATGATCGATCCCCGCTATTATAACGGAGATCTGGCTGCCCATATCCGGGAAAACCCGTATACGGACGTCCTGGTCCTGTATAACATCAACACTTTTACGGAGGACAGCGCGCTGTCCGTTTTACTGGAGGAGGCAGGCCGATGAAACAGCCGGTATCCGGAAAGCTGATCCGATATATGAAAAAAGCAGCAGTGATCCTGCTGCCGCTTTTCCTGCTGTTTTCAGTATTCCTTCTGGTGACTTCTCTGATCTCCGCAAGAGAAAATAAACTGCCGGAGGAAGGCGCCGCCATCGTCCGTTCTCTTTCTGAACAGGATGCCGGAGCCGCCGTAAAAGCAGTCCGCGAAGCCGCGCGAGAAGAACGGCCTTCCGGGCACAGCAGTCCGGATCCCGGTCAGGAGGCAGAAGATCCAGCCGGTCCGGATCCCGCGGCTGCGGAAGACAACGCTGAACCGGCTTCCGGCCAGGAGGCTGAAGATCCGGCTGAACCGGCTTCCGGTCAGGAGAC
Source organism: uncultured Eubacteriales bacterium (assembly GCA_902803485.1). Classification (GTDB taxonomy): domain Bacteria; phylum Bacillota; class Clostridia; order Lachnospirales; family Lachnospiraceae; genus UBA1267. The sequence continues at coordinate 1,543 of CADCQD010000150.1, forward strand.
TGAAGATCCGGCCGGATCCGATCCCGGTCCTGAGGCCGGAGACCCGGAGATCCTTCCTTCCGAAAAAGATAGATTCACCCGCGAGTTCAGCGGATATCTGGATGAGGGTACGGTCCCGCCCCTTTCGGAAGATGAACTGGCCGCGTTCCGGAGCAGATTTTCAGAGACTGTTTTTTTCGGTGATTCCATGGCCCAGGCCCTGGGCACATACGGCATCGTTCCGGAAAACCGTGTGCTTTATCTCCGTGGCGGCGTTCTTCAGACGCTGCTTCCGAAGGCAGATGAACTTGCCGGGCTGTATCCTGCGCAGGTGATCATCTGGACCGGGCTGAACGACTGCAATTTCTACATGGAAAAGTACGAGGAATACACGCAGGACCTCAGGACGCTTCTTCAGAAGGTTTCAGCGGTCTGCGGCGCGGAAAACGTCACGGTCCTCTCCCTGCTTCCGCCATCGGATGCCCTGGGCGCGGTGCGGGACGACCTCCGGCAGGCGCCCGTCTTCGACCAGATCCTTCAGAATGTGGCCGCGGAACAGGGTGTGCGGTACCTGGACACCTGCTGGATCGTGAGGCAGCGCCTGTATGACGCGGACGGCATTCACTTCCAGAAAGAGTTTTACGAGATCCTCGCGCGGTATCTGATGCTCGGAGAATAGGAACTCCTGATCTCCCGCATCTCAGCCATTCCGCATTCCCTTAATATACTTTTCTGTATTCACCCTGGGAAAACTTCCGTTTAAATCCCAGTTCCTGATAAATATGATAGGATATCGGATTCTTTTTATCCACGTTTAACGTCGCGGTCTTTCCTTCCGCGAGGATCTCGTTTTTCAGCGTATTTACGACTTTCCTCGCGAGGCCCCGGCCGCGGAATTCATTTCTGGTATAGACGTTGGTGATACGAATGTCAGGGCCTTCGGACGGCACGCCCTTCGCGAAGCTCGCGATCCTGCCGCCGCAGCGGAGAACGCGGAACCTCGTGATGGTCTCCTCTGTTTTTTCACGGCTGATCTTATCCAGAAGGCCGCAGTCGATGACAAAGCGCTCCAGACACCAGCAGATCTCATCCAGATCCTCCGGTACCGCAGGCTCGACCTCATCTGAGGACGGTTCAGTCACCTCGCGCGCTTCCATAAAATCCATCGCCAGCTCTTCCTTATAGATCAAGCCGTAATTATCCCAGAGCACCTTCGCCATCCGGTCTCCCACCCGCTCTTCTCCATGGAAATTCTTCAGATCATAGCCGTTTCCGAAAAGGCAGGCCGCAAGTTCCGGCACACATTCCGGAGCGCCGAAAAGCAGCAGGTTATACGGCTCGGTCTTCAGCGCAAGGAGCATTTTTTCTCCCTGTGTAACTCTCATGGCGTAATTGATCTTGTCCGCATGCGTGAGGAGCGGCGCGTCCATGAAAAAGAAAACGCTGGCATAGGGTCTTGTATTCAGAAAATCACGGTTTGCTTCCAGAAACGCCTGTCCATTTTCATAAAGTGTGATCATCTTCTGCCCTCCCGGAGCATACTCGTTCCTGTCCCGCACATCCTTACAGATGTCATCAGGACAGGCAATTTTACTGCATAAAAGCGCCGGCTTCCCAAGGATACGGAAGCCGGCGCCGTCTGTCTTCAGGATCTGAAAACACCTGATACGCGGATCATTTTCATCCGCAGATCGGTTATGCCTTCAGGAATGCCACGATCTCGTCATAGGACTTCGTGCTGGAATTGATGAGTTCCATCAGCTTGTCACGGTTGTCATTGTCCTTAATGGCTGCCTGCGCAGCTGCCAGACGGGCAATGGGAACACGGAACGGTGAGCAGGATACATAGTTCAGGCCAACCCTATGGCAGAACTCTACGGAAGACGGATCTCCGCCGTGCTCGCCGCAGATACCCAGCTTCAGGTCAGGACGCGTAGAGCGGCCAAGCTTCGCTGCCATTTCCACAAGTCTTCCGACGCCGATCTGATCCAGCTTCGCGAACGGATCATTCTCATAGATCTTTGAATCATAGTACGAATTCAGGAACTTTCCTGCATCGTCACGGCTGAAGCCAAAGGTCATCTGTGTCAGGTCATTGGTACCGAAGGAGAAGAACTCCGCTTCCTTCGCGATCTCATCCGCAGTGATGGCTGCGCGCGGGATCTCGATCATGGTACCGACCTTGTAGTGCATGTCAATACCGGCCTTCGCGATCTCTTCATCCGCGGTCTTCGTGACGAAGTTCTTCACGTACTTCAATTCTTTCACTTCGCCGACCAGCGGGATCATAATCTCGGGAACCACGTTCCAGTCCGGATGCTTCTTCTGCACATTGATGGCTGCGCGGATCACGGCGCGGGTCTGCATGACCGCGATCTCCGGATAGGTAACAGCCAGACGGCATCCGCGGTGGCCCATCATCGGGTTGAACTCATGCAGGCCGGAAATGATCGCCTTGATCTCTTCCACGGTCTTGCCCTGTGCCTCCGCAAGCTGCGCGATCTCGTCTTCTGTATTCGGAACGAACTCATGAAGCGGCGGATCCAGGAAACGGATGGTTACCGGGCAGCCTTCCAGTGCTTCATAAAGCTCTTCAAAGTCATTCTGCTGATACGGCAGGATCTTTGCAAGCGCTGCTTCACGCTCTTCTACAGTATCCGAGCAGATCATCTCACGGAACGCAGCGATACGCTCCGGATCAAAGAACATGTGCTCTGTACGGCAGAGGCCGATGCCTTCCGCGCCCAGTTCACGTGCCTTCTTCGCGTCGCGAGGCGTATCCGCGTTGGTACGTACGCCAAGCTTTCTGTACTTGTCAGCCCAGCCCATGATCCGGCCGAACTCACCGGCAATGGTCGCGTCCACGGTCTTAATGATCTCGCCGTAGATGTTGCCTGTGGTGCCGTCGATGGAAATGGGATCGCCTTCATGGAAGGTCTTTCCGCCCAGGGTGAAGACCTTGTTCTCTTCATCCATCTGGATGTCGCCGCAGCCGGAAACACAGCAGGTGCCCATGCCGCGCGCCACAACAGCCGCATGAGAGGTCATGCCGCCGCGGACGGTCAGGATACCCTGGGATGCTTTCATACCGGTAATATCCTCCGGAGAGGTCTCCAGACGAACCAGAACGACCTTCTCTCCGCGGGCATGCCACTCTTCCGCGTCTTCAGCCGTGAACACGACCTTGCCGCAGGCAGCGCCGGGAGAAGCGCCAAGGCCTTTGCCGAGGGGCTTAGCAGCCTTCAGGGCAGCCTGGTCAAACTGCGGATGCAGCAGCGTATCCAGATTTCTGGGGTCGATCATCGCGACCGCTTCCGCTTCC
>CADCQD010000151.1 GCA_902803485.1 uncultured Eubacteriales bacterium
GGCCAGATCTTCATCGAGCCTCAGGGCATGTGCGTCATGGCCGGTATCGGTATCGAGGACGGCAAGGCTGCCAAGGCTCTGGAGAGTGTGGAAAAACGTCTGGACTCCAAGTTCGGCATCGTTCTCCATCAGCCGGCATACACCAAGTATCATGTGGAACTTGGCGAGATCAGCTCCTATCCTCCGCGATACAAAGAGAACGCCGGTATTTTCTGCCACAATAATCCGTGGATCGTCTGCGCGGAGACGGAACTGGGACACGGCAACCGTGCCTTTGAAGTCTTCCTGAAGACCTGCCCGGTCTACCTGGAAGAGATCAGCGAGATCCACCGCACCGAGCCTTACGTCTACTGCCAGATGGTGGCAGGCGTAGATGCTCCTACCTTCGGCGAAGGCAAGAACAGCTGGCTCACAGGTACCGCGGCATGGACTTTCACCGCCATCAGCCAGTATATCCTGGGCATCCAGCCCACACTGACCGGTCTGAAGATCGATCCGTGCATTCCGGATACTATGGACGGCTTCACTATGACCCGTGTGTTCCGCGGTGTGAAATACAACATCACTGTGGATAACAGCGCGCATGTGCAGAAGGGCGTCGCCGCCATGTATGTGGACGGCAAGAAGATTGACGGCAACATCATTCCTCCGGCAGAAGGCGTGAAGGAAGCGGAAGTCAAGGTCGTTTTAGGATAAATCAACTGCACCAGATAATAAAGAGAGGCGGCTGAATCAGCTTCAGCCGCCTTTTTACTGTTCCATATGTCTTCTCAAGTCCGGGAACTCCGTCTCAGGACAACTGCTGTCCACCCTGCCAGAGTTCCTGAATGAACGCCTTCTCCGGCAGCCATTCCGAATACGCTGCGGCAGTTCCGACGGTCACAGCGAATCTCAGCGCTTTCGCGGGATCCCGGGACTTCTGATATTCATGTATGAATCCCGCGATCATGGAGTCCCCGGCTGCAACAGTACTGAAGGGCCGGTGGGCGGGAACATCGGGTACGGCGCCGCGGTAAAACTCTCCCGAGTCCGTCAAAAGAACAGCGCCCCGGGCGCCCAGAGAGACCATCACATGGCCCGCGCCCTGCATCTGAAGCTTCCGCATCTCCTTAAGCAGCTCCTCTTCTGTCTCCACCGGATGTCCGGCGAGTCCTTCGATCTCTTCATCATTCGGTTTGATCAGAAACGGATGCATGGGAAGCGCTGCCGTCAATGCTTCTCCGTAAGTATCCAGGACCACCCTGGCTTTTGTTGACGCCATCAGATCCCGGTAAAGCGTCTTTTCCGCGCCATTTGGAATACTCCCGGATAAGACCAGGAGATCTTCCTCCGAAAGGCCGGAAAGGCGTTTTTTCAGTTTATCGACCAGCGTTTCAGAAAGCGTGATCCCCGCGCCGTTGAATTCCGTGATCTTTCCGCTGTTGATCTTGACGTTGATCCTGGTGGCTCCGGAACCCGTATCTATCATTTCTGTTTCAACGTCTTCTTCGGACAGAAGCCTTGAAAGCTCCGCGCCGGTAAAACCGGCAGTAAACGCGATCGCGGAAGACTTCGTCCCCAGCCGCGAAAGAACCATAGAGACGTTGAGTCCCTTACCGCCGGGAACGATGTATTCTCCATGCGTCCGGTTCGTGCGTCCCTCGGCTACCGTATCTGTAAGCGCAAAATAATCCAGCGAAGGATTCAGCGTAACTGTATAGATCATCAGAACTTCACTGTTTCCGCCGGCGCGGTGAATGAAGAGAAGGTCGCTTCCGCGTCTTCAAAGTAAAGGACCTGTGTATTGTCATCCTTTGCGTCATACATTCCCTTCAGATTCGGATAAGCATCCAGCATGGATTCTTTCGCTTCCAGCCGGTCGTCGTTGATCAGCCTGCCCGCGACGCGGATCCACTGTCCGCCCGTGAAGGCGCAGATCTCCGCCTTCGGATTCGCTGCCAGCTGTTTGGATACCGGTTTGATCTTTCCGGTCTGGATATACAGCTTGCCTTCAAAAATGTGTGCCGTACCGAAGGGCCGTACTCTGGGCTGGTCGCCGTCCACTGTCGCCAGATAATAAGTTCCAGCTTCTTTCAGAAAACTGCAAACTCTCTCAATATTGCTCATCATGTTCTCCTTTCATTCATTGCAAAACACTGTCAGGACAGAAAAGACTGTGTCTGACTGTATGCTTTTCGCGATGCTTTCAGCGCAAAGCAGGATGATCCCATCAGCTCCCGCTGCGCTGGTCCATATTATAATATAGATTTTTCAAGGCGTAAAGAAGGTAATCACCGGAAGCAGCAGAAAGCCGCATTGCGGGCCGCAAAAAAACAGTCGTATTTTCCCCTGTTTTATTATATAATACCTTAAGATCCTGTACGTTATGCCTGTCTGTATCCCGCCGAACCGTCAGATCAATTCCGTAAACGAGAGGACTATCCATGCGATTACAAGCGAAAAAAATCGATATGACACAGGGCCCGATCCTGGGGCGCCTTCTTCAGTTCTGCATTCCCATCTTCCTGGGGCTGGTGTTCCAGCAGTTCTACAACCTGGTGGACTCGGTCATTGTCGGAAAATATGTTTCCGCGGACGCCCTGGCGGCCGTGGGCACCTGTGCCCCTTTAGTGCAGTTTCTGATAGGCATCATGGCAGGTTTTAATATGGGCGCCTCCGTGGTGGCCTCCCAGTTCCTGGGCGCCGGCCGGAAGAAAGAGATCAAGCCGGTCATCTCGACCACCGCCATCATGCTGATCGTCCTGTCTGCCGTGATCTCCCTGCTTTCGGTCATTTTTGCTAAGGAGATCATGTTCCTGCTGAACGTGCCGGACAATATCCTGGCTGATACCGTAGCTTATTTCCGCATTTTCTCCGCAGGCTGCATTTTCCTTGCGCTGTATAACTTTTTCGCGTCTTTCCTGCGTTCCATGGGAGATTCCACCACGCCGCTGATCTTTCTCATCATCGCGTCGCTCCTGAACATCGCGGGAGACCTGTTCTTCGTGCTGGTGCTTCATCTGGACGTGGCCGGTGTCGCCATCGCGACCGTACTTGCGCAGACTGTTTCCGTCACGCTCTGCATCCTTTACGTCCGCAGGACCAATGAATATTTCAGCTTCAGCAAAGGGGATTTCCGCTTTGAAAAACGTCTCTGCAAAGACATTCTGCGGCTTGGCGTCCCCTCGTCTCTTCAGACGGGCCTGTCATCCATCGGCATGCTGGCAGTCCAGCGGCTGATCAATTCCTACGGTTCCGCCTCCATCGCATCCTATACCGCTGCAAACAAAATGGAAATGATCTGCAATCTTCCCGTCATGTCCGTGGCGCAGGGGCTGTCCCTGTTTGTAGGCCAGAACATCGGCGCTGCCCAGACGGAACGGGCACAGAAAGGAATGTGGCAGTCCATGACGGTCTGCGCGGGGATCGGTATCCTTCTGGCCGGAGTCATTTACCTGTTCGGGCCGGATCTGATGAAGCTCTTCGTGAACGAGGATGACATCGAGGTCATCCGGATCGGTGCCAGATTCATGCGGATCTGGGCGCCTTTCGTGGTCTGCCACGGCATTTCCCAGATCATGGTCTCCTTCCTGCGCGGCACCGGAGATTCCATCTTCTCCATGCTTTCCATGATCGGAGACCTGGTGACCCGCTGCATCATGGCCTATATCTTCGCGCTGGCCTTAGCCCTGGGCTTCTTCGGCATTGCCTACGCCATCCCCTGCGGCTGGCTCATGACCATCCTGATCTCCTTCGGCCGGTATTTTACCGGAGGCTGGAAGAAGACGGCTGTGGCGAGGAAGCAGTAGGCTCCTGTAAATACTGTATCACTGCAAGGAGATCCGGAAGCACTGCTTCTGTGATCTCCTTCATTTCTTCATCCGCAGGAAGCAGATCCGGCACCATGACAGGCCTTAGCCCGCCCCGGTGCGCCGCCCGGATGCCGTTATAGGAATCTTCGATCCCGTACGCCCGTTCCGGTGAAACACCGGTCTTTTCACAGGCCAGCAGGAAGATCTCCGGATCAGGTTTGCTGCGCGTCACCATATCGCCGGTAATGATCTCGTCAAAGTATTCCAGGATGCGGGCGTCCCGCAGCTGGGTCTCCACGGTCTGTCTCCGGGTGGATGTCGCGAGCGCGATCTTCTTCCCGCATTTCTTTAAAAATGTCAGGATCTCGATCACGCCGGTTTTCAACGGCAGCCTTCCGCCGTCATATCTTTCGTGGAACATCCGGGATGCTTCTTCCGCGTATGTATCATACGGAAAATCCGGGCCATAGGCCTCCATCATGATCTCCCGGGTCCTGGCCATGGTGGTTCCGGTACAGGCAAGATACGGTCCTTCTATATCCGGAATGTGATATTTCTCAGCAAGCTCCAGCCAGCAGTACATGATCACTCTTTCGGAGTCAAATATTACGCCGTCCATGTCAAATACGACAGCGTCAAAATCTTTCATAGATTACTTCCCTTCCATGCCGGGCCGCGCTGACGCGGCCGCGTCCTTATAATATGATGCCGGGACCGGTTCGCTTTTGACACACAGGTCATGATCCGCTTTTTCCCAAAGCATCATCACGGTATCCGTCATTTTCCGCACGTCACAGACGTACACCAGGGCATTTCCCATTTTCCCGTAGGTCACCGCCCCTGTATATTCCAGAGCCTCCTTATAGTTCGGATAAAACTGGGATACGTCATTCGTTAACGAGCAATAATGCCCGTGGTAAGGCGGCGTCTGAATTTCATTACCGTCATAATCCCTGATCGTGATCACATACCCTTCCGGATTCAGCCGGTCAGGAAGAGCCAGACGTTCATCCACGGCATGAAGATAGGTGTTCCGGTTATGCCCCACGCCAAGCAGCAGTACTTTTCCGTTCTCCTCGTAAAGCCTGCTGAGGCAGGAACCCAAAGGCGCAGGAGACGCGTTTTTCTCTTCTCCCCTGACATAATCCGCGGCATCCTTGCCGAAAGCTGCCACCGAATGGGTCGGATGCAGCGAACGGACACCGTCCGGCCGGAATGCCGCCACCCTGGCAAGCGTACCGATGCATGGGACATAAGTCCGGACGTCAAAATACGGATGCTCCTTCGATACTTTATCCCAGGTATGTGTGGGTATCAGAAGGATCCCTTCGTTCAGGTAATCCCGCAGGGCATCGATCAGGCCGTCCGCTCCGTCTTCGATGGGTCCCACAGACCGAAGTGACGCGTGCACCGTGATCTTGTCGTCATGTCTGATACCGTTTTCCTCGAGAAATGATTCTATTTCTTTTTCTGTAAGCATATGATCCTCCGGTCAGCCGCTGCCGCGGCTTGATCTGTCTTTGAATACTCAGTCTTCCCGAACCTGGTTCAGCAGCCAGGACATGATGCCGTATTCATTCTTATATGTCGGCACCCAGCTGTTATGATTTTCGCTGAAAAGGCGCGGATACGGCAGATCCGGTGTAATGGCGATATCGTATTTCTCCAGTTCTTCCGGCGCGTACAAAGTCAGGTGCGCGTTCTGATTGCCGTTGTCCCTGAGGTTCATCACCGCGTCCACCAGGTATTTATGGCGGTACAGCGTATGATCGATATAGGCGGACGCCACCCAGACCGGAC
>CADCQD010000152.1 GCA_902803485.1 uncultured Eubacteriales bacterium
GACACTTCCGGAAGACCTGGTCAGCACCCCGGACAGCATGACAATTGACACCAACGGAGACCTGATCCTCTCCTGCCCGAATTACGCAGATGACAACATGCCAGGCTGTGTGCTCCGGATCACAAAGGACAAGAAGATCACCAAATGGTTCGACGTGCCGGTGCATCCGGAGACGGGTATTGCACGAAACATGGGTATCTGCTTCGACGATGACCATAACCTCTATATCTGCGACAACCAGGGCTGGTCCGGCAGGGAAGATCTCCAGTTCAAGGGCCGCATGCTGAAAGTCACCTTCGATGAGAATAATCAGTTCAAGGACTGGTGTACCATTGCCACCGGCATGGAGCACCCGAACGGCGTGAAATATTATAAGGGTTATATCTACGTCACGCAGAGCTATCTGACGAAGGTCCCGAATCCTGAAGGCCTTGTGAGCTGTGTATACCGCTTCCCCGTGGACGCGGAAGATATCCAGATCACAAACACCCTGGAGGACAAGAACATTTTCGCCCTCTTCGTTACAAAAGACCCGAAGATCGTATACGGCGTGGACGGCATCGAGATCGACAAGGCCGGCAATCTTTACATCGGCAATTTCGGCGATGGTGAAGTGGAGAAGCTGGTTCTGGATGAAAACGGCGACTGTGTGGAAAGAAGCCTGTACGGAAAGGATCCGGAGGAGCTGAATTCCACAGATGGTATGATCATGGATGAGAATACCGGTATCTTATACATTGCGGACTTCTGCAGAAATGCCATTGTCGGCATCGACAAAAACGGAAAGGTCCGCCGAGTGGCTCAGAGCCCCGATACGGACGGCCTCCATGGCGAGCTGGATCAGCCGGGCGAACCCATTATCTGGAACGGCCGGATCATCGCCAGCTGCTTCGATCTGGTAACGGATGAGACCAAGTTCAATACCGCCCATGAGATGCCCGCGACCCTGGCGGAACTGGACCTGGTGGACCATCTGTAAGAACGTTGACCGGAATGATTCTTAAGGACTGCTGCTTCGAATTCTACAGCACGGCGGATCTGTTTGTGACTTCACCTTTTACAGCACGGCGGATCCGTTTGCAGCTTCACCTTTTACAGCACGGCGGATCCGTTTGCAGCTTCACCTTTTACAATATGGCGGATCTGTTTGTAATTTCACCGTAAGGAGTTAACATGAATTATATACTGGCACATGATCTCGGGACTTCCGGCAATAAAGCCACCCTGTTCCGGGAAGACGGGACGCTGGCCGGAAGCGTCACAAAAGCCTATCCCCTGTATCAGGAATCGGCGCTGACCGCGGAGCAGGACGCGGAGGACTGGTGGCGGGGCTTCAGGGATTCCACCCGGGAGCTTCTCCTGAATTCCGGGGTCTCTCCGGAGGACGTGGCTGCTGTCAGTTTCAGCGGCCAGATGATGGGCTGCCTGCCTGTGGACCGGGAAGGACGGCCGCTTCGCCGGGCGCTCATCTGGGCGGATCAGCGGGCGCAGGAGGAAGCCGCGCTTCTTTCTGAAAAGATCCCGCTGCCGGAGTTCTACCAGATCGCCGGGCACAGGAACACCGCGTCCTACGCGGTCCAGAAGGCCATGTGGCTTCAAAAGCATGAGCCGGAGGTCTACGAAAACACATACAAATTTCTGAACGCCAAGGACTTCATCGTTCAGCGGCTCACCGGGCGGTTCTGTACGGATCCGTCCGACGCCAACAGCACCACCTGTTTTGATATCCGTAAGCTGCAGTGGTCGGAACGGATCCTGGAAGCTTCCGGGATCGAACCGGACAAACTGCCGGAGATCGTGCCATCCACTGCTTTTGTGGGATATGTGACGGAGAACGCCGCGAAGGAAACCGGCCTGTCCACGAAGACCCGTGTCATCATGGGTGCCGGCGATGGCGTGGCCGCCAATGTAGGTGCCGGCAGTGTGGCTCCGGGCAGCGCGTATCTTTCTCTTGGGACTTCTGCCTGGGTAGCCTCCACGTCTCGGGAACCCATTCTGGACCCGGAAATGCGGATCGTCTGCTGGGCGCATGCTGTTCCCGGGCTCTACTCTCCCAACGCCACCATGCAGTATGCCTGCGGCAGCTACAGCTGGCTCAGGCACGTGATCGGAACTTCGGAAGCGGACAAAGCTGCTGCTTTAGGGATCTCTCCCTATGACGTGCTGAACGCGGAAGCGGAAGAATCTCCCGCCGGCGCACAGGGGCTCTATTTCCTGCCGCATCTCATGGGCGAACGCGCTCCCCGGTGGAATCCCGAAGCAAAAGGCGCCTACATCGGCGTCACTTCGGAAACGACGCGGGCGGATCTGGTGCGGAGCACGCTGGAAGGCGTAGCTTATAACCTGAGCCTGTGTTTTGACATCCTGAACCGGGAAAAAGACATTGAGACTATGACGGTCATAGGCGGCGGCGCCCAGGGACGGGTCTGGTGCCAGATCTTTTCCGATATGTTCGGGATCCCGGTACAGATCCCGGAAAACATCAGTGAAGCAAATTCTCTTGGAGCCGCGGTGATCGCGGGAGTCGGCGCCGGACTATATAAGGATTTCAGCGCAGTGAAGCGCTTTGTAAAAACCAGGGAGACACTTGAGCCGAATGACGCAGCTCATGCTCTGTATTTGGAAGGCAAGGTCGAATTTGACCGGTTGTACCGGGTGCTTTTCAGCCAATAACCATGACCAGACTGGAGGAAAAATGAACAAAGAAAACAATATGAACAGACTCCTGAACGCGAAGCAGGTACTCCTTGCCATGCAGCGGCATTCCTGGGAACACGGAACCGCCATGAACGCGGTACTGGAGACCGGCGATATGAAGACCCTCATCCGGATGGCGATTGAAGCCGCCTACCGGCGTGTGGATGACGGCCGTACCGCAATGGTGGCCGCGAATAATGCCGTGACTGACCCGGTTTCCCCGGGCACCGGCATCCTCGCGTCCATCGACTGCCTGAAAGGTAATCTGGAAGCTATCCGCGGCGGGAAGGCGCCGGAAGATACGTCTCTCGGGATCAGTGAAGAAGAGATCCTGAAAGCTCTGGATATCCTGGAACCGGCGGCCGCCGGTATCGCAGGCTGGGTACGCGAACGCGCTCCCAGAGACAAAAACGGCATCCTTCATCATGTAATGAATGCGCCGGAATTCTGGGCCGATTCCATGTACATGCTGCCGCCGTATCTTTCTGCGGCCGGCGAAAAGGCGGAAGCTGTGAAGCAGATGCGCGGCTTTTTTGACGCGATGTTTGACCCGGACGCCAGCCTCCTGATCCATATCGCGAATGCAGAGACCCGGGTCTGGACAGATCCGCACCACTGGGCCACCGGCAATGGCTGGGCACTTATGGGCTACGCAATGCTTCTGGCAGACCCCGCGATCCCGGAACGCGAAGAGCTGATCCGGGAATACCTGCTGATCCTGAACGGCATGCTGCCCTGGCAGACGGAAGACGGCCTCTTCCACGATTTCCTGGATGACGATTCCACTTTCGTGGACGCGGCGGCACCCATCATGACCGCGGCTTCCATATACCGCGGCATCAAGGACGGCTGGCTGGACCGGAAGTACCTCGA
>CADCQD010000153.1 GCA_902803485.1 uncultured Eubacteriales bacterium
ATAAGGATCACGGATACGATCACAAGTCCCACCACGGACCGCTTCTTCGCGAAGAAACGCTTGAAGACGCCGCGCCAGTAGGGCATGGACGCGTAGTTTTCATCCGTCTGGATATTCCGGTCCTTCAGCAGTTCAAAATCCGGATATGCCATCATCAATCACCGCCTTTCGCCGAAATACGGATCCTAGGATCCAGAAGGCCGTACAGAAGGTCTACCACCAGCATGATGCCGATGTACATGGCCGAATACAGGATCCCCAGTGCCAGAACGTAATTATAATCGATGCCTTCGCCGGAAATGGCATCCACCATCAGCTTGCCGATGCCCTGGATCCCGTAGATCTTTTCCACCACCAGCGCGCCGGTAAGAAGATCCACGATCAGCGGCGCAAGCACCGTGACGATGGGGATCAGCGCGTTTCTGAGCACATGCTTTGTCACCAGCTTATACCCGTACATGCCCTTCGCTTCCGCCAGCAGCACATAGTCGCTGTCCGTAACCTCGATCATCTCATTCCGGGTGAACCGGGCGATGGTGGACATGGTGAACAGGCTCAGGGAAAGCGCCGGGATCACGGAGGACTTCAGGAACTGTGTGGAGTCAAAGAAGTACGGCAGCAGCGTCAATTTATACGCAAAGGTATACTGAAGGAAGATCAGGAACACGTACGACGGCACACACACGCCCAGGATCGAAAAAACACTGCAGAACACGTCCCAGAATCTGTCCCGGTTCAGCGCCGCGACGATGCCGAGCACCAGGCCCACAAAGGTGCCCAGAAGAATGGCAATGCCGCCGATCCTGAAGGAATTCTGGATCGCCTTGTTCAGGACTGTGTGAATGGGCGCGCCGTAATACAGCGAGGTCCCTTTTCCGAAATCGCCTTTCAGTACATTTTTCATATACCGCACGAACTGCGTCAGGATCGGATCGTCCAGGCCCATCTCCGCCCGCTTCGCGGCGATCGCCTCATCTGTCATCCGCTCCGAAGGGAACGGGTTGCCCGGCATGATCCGGACCAGCCAGAACAGGAGAAACGTGATCACCAGAAGCGTGAGGAGCGCGGTTATCAAACGTTTGAGTATATATTTCTGCATCGTTCAACCTCTATGGTCATAAAGCGCCGAAAGGGCGGTTTTCACGCCGCCCTTTCGAAAAATCATTCGCAGGGAAACGCCGGATCTGGCATTTCCGTTTGTCTGAGTTTAAAAGATCAGTCCGCAACCTTCGCGTTCTTGTATACGCGGTTCAGCGCGACCGGATGGAACTCCACGCCCTGAAGCTTATCTGAGATCAGGTTTGCGCTCGCCTTGGTATACAGAGGAGCGATGACGGCTTCATTCATCGCGATGGTCTCTGCCTCGTACAGCGCGTTCCAGCGGGCTTCATAATCATTGATGTACGCGCCGGTGGTGCAGTCCTCGATCAGCTGGTCATAATCCGCGTTGCTCCAGAAACCGTAGTTGTTCGCGTTGTCCGTGATCCACATGCCAAGGTAGGTCATCGGATCCGCGTAGTCCGGGCCCCAGCGGGTCAGAGCTACGTCGTAGTTGTCGTTCTGCATCTTGTCCAGACGCTCGGCCTTGCTCATGGCCTGCAGGTTCAGGGTCACACCGGGCAGCACGCCTTCGATCTGTTCCTTGATGGCCTGAGCGACCTTCTGGACCTCGTCGCCTTCATTATTGCCGTAGATCATCGTGAATTCAAAGCTGTCAACCCCCAGCTCTTCCTTCGCTTTTTCAAAGTACTCCTGTGCCTTTGCGGTATCAAAGGAGCAGACGTCCTTGAACTTCTCCTGATCCTTGGAGAAATCTTCACCTGTGGTAGCAGATGCAGCGAACTGCGGAGGTACGCAGGTGTACGTCGGAAGAGAGCCGTCCATGACGTAGTTCTCTACCAGAGATTCACGGTCAATGGCGTTCGTAAAGGCAAGACGAAGATTCGTGTTCGCCAGCTGTCCGCCGTTCGCGTTCGCTTCCGTCTGGGAGAAGGACAGGTACCACATGTATCCGGCACCGGTCACCTTGATCTTGGAAGACAGATCCGCGTCATCCTTTGCCGCGGGAACCTGGGAACCGGAGATCATGACCAGATCCAGGGTGCCGCTCTTGAATGCTGTCAGCGCGTTATCTGAAGAACCGACCACCTGGTACTTAATGGTATCAATGGTGACCTTGTCCGCGTTCCAGTAATCCGGGTTCTTCTTTACAGAAAGGCTGGACGTGCCGGGAGTGTAATCCGCCAGAACATACGCGCCGTTGGAAAGGAAGGTCTCCGGGCTCGTTCCGTAGGAATCGCCGCACTCGGTATAGAACTTCTCATTCAGCGGATAGAATGTGGGGAAGTACATCAGTGAGTCAAAGAAAGAAACCGGAGCGATCAGTTCGACCACCAGCGTCTTCTCATCCGGTGCGGATACACCCAGCGTATCCGGGTCCGCGCCTTCATACATGATCTCGTCCGCGTTCTTTACGCAGCCCACGGAGGAGTCAAACATATAGCCGTATTCCACGTTCGCGGTCATGGCCGTCTTCCACGCGAAGACGAAGTCATTTGCCGTTACGGGATCGCCATTGGACCACTTCGCGTCACGAAGATGGAAGGTCCAGGTCATGCCGTCTTCAGAAACGTCCCAGGATTCCGCAAGAGCCGGGATGGCAGCGCCGTCCGCGTCCATCTGTGTCAGGCCGTCGATACAGTCAGCGATCACTTCAAAGGAATCACCGTCCGTCGCCAGGTTGCTGTCCAGAGACATTACGTTCGTGCTGAGCATTACGCCGATGGATTTTGCCGCGCCGCTGTCCGCTGCCGGCGCCGCGTCATCCGCGCCGCTGTTTCCTGACGGTGCAGGCGCCGCGCAGGCCAGAAGGCCCGTCGCCAGGATCATCGCACAAAGAATCGCGAATAATTTTTTAGTCATTTTCATAATTCCCTCCTCAAAACTTTCAGGTGCTGTCAATCAGCATGATTGCATTATACTCCGAATCAGGGAGATGTCAAGCAAAAAATGAATATTTATTTATCTTTATGAAAATATATCAAAAAGAGCGCCACTTCCGGCGCTCTTTTTACCTATAATTATATCCTTCGGACCTTATGCGGTCCTATTCAGCCGCGGCCCTCATACCAGCAGCTTCCACATCCAGTCAAACACCGCGTTTGATACATAGGATATGGGAGAAAACCCGATCCGGCTGAAGATGATCAGCAGGCCGATGAGGACCACCATGGAGTACCGCTCATACTTCAGTACCGTGCGGTACGCCTGATCCGGCAGTACTGCCGTCAGGACCCGGGACCCGTCCAGCGGCGGGATGGGGATCAGGTTGAATACCGCAAGGCTCACGTTGATGTAGGCTGCGTAATACGCGGCAAACTGCAGGTAGTATTTGAGATCATAGACCTTCTCATACGCCGGAAGGAACCTCAGGACCAGAAGGAAAATGACTGCCATCAGAAGATTTGATAGCGGCCCCGCAACGGCGGTGACCGCAAAATCCCGCTTCGGATGCTTGAAGGACCGGAGGCTCACCGGCACAGGCTTCGCATAGCCCACGCCAAACAAAAAGATGGTCAGGGTGCCGAACAGGTCCAGATGCCGGAAGGGATTCAGGCTGATCCTTCCCATTCTCCGCGGCGTGGGATCCCCCAGCCGGTCCGCCGTCCAGGCATGGGCGCACTCATGCACAGGAAAGCAGCACAGGATCACAAAGACCCGGACCAGAAGCCGTATCAGATTATCAGTATTCACAATACCGTTCATGTTTTCCGTTTCCTCCTTATGTCATCCCTGTCCTGCTTCCGATAGTATATCACAGATCCTGTAGCATGACACAGCAGAATTCTGCGGTACCGTTCCTTCTTTCCATCTCCTGCCGCAGCCCGCTGCCTGCCGCTGCTCTCCTGCGGCCGCTGCCAGCCATTTCTTTCCGGGTTTACGCCAGATACTCCTTCCAGTCCTCTATGTCAGACATCGTGCGGGAGAATCTGCGCCTCAGCTTGCGGATCGCCTGGTTTCTGATCTGCCTGACGTATTCCCGGGACACGCCCAGCTTCCGGCCGATCTCTTCCAGAGTGCACGGTTCGTCGCCGTCGATACCGAAGCTGTAGGCCAGGACCTCTCTTTCCCGGCTGCTCAGAAGGTTCAGATGCTTCATCAGCTCGCCATGGAACATCTCCCTTGTGACCAGCAGTTCCGGTGAGATGTTTTTTTCATCCGGGACAAAATCCCCGATGCAGGAATCTCCCTCCTCCTTCAGCGGGGCTTCCAGGCTGAGAGGCTCCGCCGCCTGCGCCAGAAGCAGCCGTACGGTTTTCAGTGAAACGCCGGAGACCTGCGTGATCTCCTCTGCAGAAGGCTCCCGTCCCAGCCCCAGGATCAGTTCCTGCTGCGCCCGGGTGATCTTATTGAGGCACGTGACCATCTGCACCGGGAACCGGATGATCCTGCTCTGATTCGCCAGCGCCCGTTCCATATAGGACCGGATCAGGCTGGACGCGTACGTGGACAGCCGGAACCCCCGTGTATGATCAAACTTTCTTACGGCTATGATCAGGCCGATGCTGCCTTCCTGCACCAGGTCCAGAAAAGGCAGGCCTCTGCCGCTGTAATGTTTCGCGATGCTGGCTACCAGGCGGAGATTGCTTTCCACCATCCGACGTTCCGCGTCCAGGTCTCCCTGCGCCTTTCTCACCGCAAGTTCTTTTTCCTCTTCCTTTGAAAGAAGATCGAATTTATTGATATCGTTAATATATAAGATCTCCAGATCGCCCGCGCCTGTGGGCTTCCCGTCATCTTTTAATGCTCTGCTTTTACCGGTATCTCGTTTCATCGCTTCCCCTTTCTCCTGACAACTCAGGGATTCAGGCCGGAACCGGCCTGTTGAAACCAAAGGAGTTCCGGGTCTTCTTCGTCAAGTGGCTCCGGACGTAGTCTTCATCTACGACCGTCGGCCACGAAAGGATCCCTCTCTCCCATTCGGTGATTACTTTCCGGAAAATGGCGCGGATATTCCCCGTCATTTCCCTTGCTCCTTTGTCACTGCAGTATTCTTTTGCGATCAGCAGCAGCGCTTCGTCCGTAACAGACAGACGCGAAGGGTCGATATGGTGCTCCCGGAGTTCTCTGGGAAAAATAAACATCTTCCCGATCTCCGCTTTTTCGTGATCGCTGTAGTCAGAAAGAAACACGACCCTGCCTTCAAAACGGTCAATAATGTGCTCCGGAATGCGGTGATAATCATTCGCGGTGCAGACAAACTTACAGTTTGAGACGTCAATATCGTCATTCAGGAAATCGTCGTGATACACCCGCTGCGGGCCTAAAGGCTTGATCAGCGCGGAAAAACCGTTTCCGTCATGGTCTTCGGTCACCATTTTGTCGATCTCATCCATGATCACGACCGCATCCGTATGTCCGAGGGCCCGGAACTCCTGGGCGATCCGGCTGGGCTGCGCGTCCTTGTAGCTTTTCACGACTCCGAAGAGGTCGATGGGCTGGGTGATGCCGCAGTCAATGAAGATCACTTCATTTCCGAACACCTCGCTCAGGGCTTCCCCGAAATTCGTCTTGCCCACACCCGGAGACCCCACCAGCAGGATACTGAAATAGCTGGAGGACGCGTACTGCGCTTCCATCACGCATTCGGCGATCATTGCCTTCAGATCTTCTCTGCCGTAAATGTATTTGTCCATGATCGCGATCACCTGGTCGTAACTGATCTTTTCTCTCTTGACCGGATGTGTATCGATCCCGAGATAATAAGACAGCTGTGTCAGCGTATCGCTGTCTGTGGAAAAACCGCGCAGGCCGCCCATCAACGTCTCTGCTTTCTGCCGCGTCTTCCTCGGAAGAGAATCCTTGCAGACGTGATACAGCATCTCGATCTGTTCCTCCTCCAGGAACGGCTTAAAGTCGTCCCGGATATCCGCCGTATTGTCCGCCGGCAGTTCTTTCCTCCGTGCTCTTTTGTTCACATATTCCTTCTGCGCCGGCGTCAGTTCCGAATAGGCTCTGATATCGCTGAGCCGCGTACCCGGCACGTCAATGTCCGCGAACAGCCAGTGACTGCTCTCCCCCACTACCGCAAGACAGGAGAATTTCAGCTCCGGCCTGCGGATATCCATACAGACGACCTCCGGATGGCAGTAATACAGATAGACGGTGCCGTCCTCTTCTGAAAACAGGCTTGCGCATTCATGATTCGCGTAAAACACGAGCTCAAACGCCCCTTTCCGTACCCGGATCCCGCCGGGTCCAAAAAGATCCCTGCCGGGTCCGTGATAAACCTCGCACTCGACGGTTTCCCGCTGAAAAAGGCTTCTGTGCCCGGAAACAGATGGCATTTCCCCTTTGGATACGTCATATTTCATGACTCTGAAGGGCAGCTCCGGGTCGCTTGTGATCCCGGCCTCAGGATCCTCCGGATCCGCCGGGGACTCCGCCGCATCGTCAAACAGATCGTGCATGCCAATGTCATCCGGGATTCCGGATCCTGTCCGGAGGCCGGCCGTCCGGCCAAAGGCTTTCTGCCTCAGACGTCTCCTCCGGAAAACGTCCTTTAAAAAATCCGCCGGAAATCTATGATCATGATCCATGGGTCCTCCTCCTTTCGCAATCACCGGTTTATGTTCTGCCCGCGCGTTTTCTGAAATTCTCCGCATACGTCCGAAGCTCAATGGTCTGTTCGCTGTCATCCAGTTCCGTCGTTTCTTCCATGATCAGTACATACGGATCGTACTCGAGCTTCTTTTTCTTCGCGTATTCTTCCAGAAAAACATACACTTCTTTCTGCGGCAGACAGTTAAACCGCCCGTATACCTGCTGTATCTCCCGGTCTTTGACCTCCATCGTGACGCAGGGCCTTTCCGGAGATTCCTTCTTCCTCACAAACAGGATCGTCGTGCATCCGAGACCATGTTCCTCGATGTAATCCATCACGCAGTTTCCCTGGGAGATCGCCTCCTTGCATATATCAAGGGCGTTCTGCGGCATTCTGACCACATATTCTTTCCCGGTATACTCAAACCGGGCACGTTTTTTCCTGCGCCGGATCATGTCGTCCATGTCGGATTCGCCGCTTCCGTAATAACGGACGATCTCAAACCGTTCCGACAGTTCTCTGATCATGCCGGGTGAAGGAAGCTTCATCTTCTTCAGCTCCGGATACTCCGCCTGAAGCAGGAAAAATGACTTGTAGCCGGGCAGGGTATCCTCACTGTTCCGGGCGCTCAGCCGCTGATACAGCGTCCGGTTAAAGGTTTCTCCCGCGAACAGGCCGTCCGGATTATACAGTTCTTCCAGATATCTCCACTGGCCTTTTGAGACCGGCTGGTTTCCGATATGCCCGGAATATTTCCGGAACACGTTTCTTGCGCGCAGCATCGTTTCCATATGGAACATGGTGCTGATGAATTCCTCCCGGTTTAAAATACGCAGCAGCCGCAGCGGAAGCCCGTATCCTACCACCGATTCCGGAGAAGTCCCGATCATGTTGTATTCCGGCAGGCATTCCAGGTGGCTGGCAATATTCTCCAGGCCTGCCTTAAAGAGGATCTCCCTGGCGCCGGAGCGGTGGCTCGCGAAATACATGTGCTGAAGCGCCACTCCTGCCCGGTCCGGGGAATAATCCATAAGATGCCACTGCGGGAAATACTTTTCCGCGTCATCCAGAAGGCGCTTCATGTCTGTTTCGGAAACAGTCAGCGCATGCTCCGTATAGTAAAGAAAGCGTTCTTCGTCCCGGCGTTTCATCCGGAATCCCTCAAAAATGACGAACCGCCTGCATGCCGCGGGATAAAGCATCGAATCCCAGAAATACAGCTCCGCGTACCGCTTTCCGTCATCGCGGGCCCGGACGAAAGGAAAAAGATAAATGACAGACGGATCCTCCGCGTACACGGATTCCATGACGGTAAATACCTCCTCCGGTACCGGGGGAAACATCTGGTCGTCCGCGCAGTCCAGCTCCGGGCAGCTCACCAGTTTTCTTTCCAGGTTTCTTGCAGTATTCATATTTCTCCCTCAATGACGTCAGCCGTTACCGGATCTTTGTTTCTTTCGTTTCCGCCGGCCGCCCGGCAGAAAAATAAACAACCTCTGTTCATTGAAGTCTTATCTGCATACTGTACACAAATAGCACTGAACAACAGCAAATAACACCTCAGCGAACAGAGGTTGATATACTTATTATAGCACTGTTTTGGCAAAAACCGGAGGAAAAAAGTAACGAAATAGGAAAAGTTTTTTCGGTGAATCTGTGCGTTGACAAGTACCTGCCGCTGTGCTAACATAATCCCTTGCACTTTTCGCAGCTTTCCCCCGCCATTCTCTTGACAGCGGCGCCCGCTTGTGTTATGCAAAAAAAGGATATATATCAATGAAGGAGGCTGCCATGAATCAGGAACGTTACCCATCCCTGTTCTCACCCATAAAGATCGGCGGAACCACATTAAAAAACCGCGTGATCCTGACGGCTATGGGCGGAACGGGACTGTTTGGATTTGACGGACATTTCAACCCGAAGATCCGTGAATACTATCTGGAACGCGCGAAAGGCGGCGCCGGGCTGATCATTCCGGGCGTCACCGGAGTCAAAAGCGGCGGACATTATTTATATGAAAAAGAAGATGAATATCTGGGCCCGGTGAAGGAGCTGATGGACGAGCTGCACTCCTATGGTACCAGGTACTTTATGCAGCTGGGCGCGGGCTTCGGCCGGGCGCAGCTGATGGGGATCACTCCGGATATGGATGAGAAGACCCGGAACGAGCTCCTGGTCGCGCCTTCTGACGGTATTCCCAACGTCTGGGATCCGGAGCTGAAGCACCGCGGGCTGACCCGGGAAGAGATCCGGGACATTGTGGACGCCTTTGGAAAAACCGCGCTGCTTTGTAAAAAGGCAGGGATCGACGGAGTAGAGATCCACGCGATCCATGAAGGATACCTGCTGGATCAGTTTACCGTGGAAAACACGAATCACCGGACAGATGAATACGGAGGCTCTCTTAAAAACCGTTTCCGCTTTGTCACGGAGATCATCCGCGAGATCAAGAAGACCTGCGGGGACGACTATCCTGTCATGATCCGCTACAGTGTCTCCAGTAAGATGCGCGGATTCAATCAGGGCGCGCTGCCCGGAGAAGATTATAAAGAATTCGGCCGGAGCCTGGAAGAAAGCCCGCACGCGGCAAGGCTGCTGGAGGAAGCCGGCGCGGACGGCCTGGACGCGGACAACGGTTCCTATGACTCCTGGTGGTGGGCGCATCCGCCGGTCTATATGCCGCTTCACTGTAATTTCCCGGAGGTCTCTTATATAAAGAACTTCGTCAGCATCCCCGTATTCTGCGCCGGACGGATGGAGGAGCCCGCGTTTGCGGATCAGGCCATCCGCGACGGAAAGATCGACGGGATCGGCGTAGCGCGGCAGTTCCTTGCGGATCCCTACTGGCTGAAGAAAGCGCAGGAAGGCCGGGAAGAGGAGATCCGTCCCTGCATTGCATGCCATAACGGCTGCTTCGGGGTGGGGCTGGTGAGGAAGCCCACCCGGTATGGTTTCCGGATGGCGCACTGCGCGGTGAACCCCCTGGCCATGGAGGAAACCGAATGGACACTGGAGCCCGCAGCTGAAAAGAAACGGATCGCCGTCGTTGGCGGCGGACCTGGCGGAATGGACGCCGCGCGGATCCTGACCATGCGCGGCCATAAAGTAACGCTGTTTGAAAAGTCAGACGCCCTGGGCGGCGTATTCATTGCCGCTGCCGCGCCGGACTTTAAAGAAAAAGACAAAATGCTGCTGGAGTGGTACCGGAATGAAATGAAACGGCTCGCCATCGACGTGCGCCTGAACACGGAAGCCGCGCCGCAGCTCCTGAAGGACTATGATGAAGTGGTCCTGGCTACAGGATCCCGGCCGAGGACACCCGGCCTTCCCGGGCTTCAGGATCCCGACGTCATGGAAGCCTGTGAATATCTCCTGGGAGAGAAAGAGACCGGTGATAAAGTAGTCATCATCGGCGGCGGGCTGACCGGCGTGGAGATCGCGTATGACCTGGTGCTGAAGGGAAAACAGCCGGTGGTCGTGGAAATGCAGGAAGACATCCTCCAGGTAGGAGGACTCTGCGCTGCGAATTCCAACATGCTCCGGGAGATCATCCGCTATTACCAGATCCCGGTCATGACAAACACCAGTCTTCTGGGGGCGGAACGCGGAGACGGAACAAACGCCTTAAGGATCCGTGTGAAAAACGCCGCAGGAAAAGAAGAGCTTCTCCCTGCGGACTCCTGCATCCTTTCCATCGGATATCTGCCGGAGCGGAGCCTTTATGACACGCTGGTTTCCGCCGGCTGGCCGGAGGAAAAACTGCATGTGATCGGTGACGCGAACGAGGTGGGAAATCTCATGAGCGCCATCCGCGAAGCTTATGAATTATGCTATAAACTTTAACGAACGCACAGGAGGGCGAAAAAATGGCACTGGTAACTCTGAATTTTGAAAGTCAGTATCTCATGAACAACCATAACGTGGGCGTCATCCTCCCGGACAGGCCTCACGATATGACCGCAAAGGAATTCTACGAAAGCGGAAGAAAATACAAGGTCCTGTGGCTGCTGCACGGCACCTTCGGCGATTATTCCGACTGGATCCGGAAATCAATGATCGAACTCTATGCCTCCGAAAAAGACCTGATGGTCGTCATGCCGTCCGCCATGAACTCCAACTACGCCAACTGGCCGGCATTCGGAACAGGCTTCGACATGTTCGATTATCTGACCGAAGAACTGATGCCGCTGATCTACAACTGGTTCCCGGCATCCGATAAGAGGGAAGACAACTTCATCGCCGGACTTTCGATGGGCGGACGCGGCACCTGCGTTTACGCCTTCAACCATCCCGAAAAGTTCGCCGGCGCCGCCATCCTCTCCGCGAATCCAAGCGATTTCAACAAGATGCGGGAAACGGGTTCACCGATGTGGGAGCGCATGAAAAAATCCGCGATCAACTTTGAAGGCGGAGAAGAGGAATTTGTCAATTCCTATCAGAACACGGTAAAGGTCCTGCGGGAGCAGGCCGCGAAAGGAGTCGAGCTGCCGAAGCTCTTTATCGGCGCCGGCGAAGAAGACAAGCGGATCATGGCAGACCTTCCCGAAACCTTAGCGCTGTTTGAAGAGCTGGGGATCGGAAACGTCGAAGTCTATACGGTTCCCGGCCTGGCGCATGAATGGCGCTACTGGGATCTCGCGATCCAGAAAGCCCTGGCTTTCTTCGGCCTGTAAACAGCAGGGCGGGGCC
>CADCQD010000154.1 GCA_902803485.1 uncultured Eubacteriales bacterium
GCCGGAACGATCACAGACACCAGGGGCTTACGATCTGTTTTCTTATTCATCTTCTCTCACTTTCATTCCTTCATTCAGCCATTGAACGAAATCAACATACCGGTCGTAAAGCCGTTCACCCCAAAGGTTCCTGTATTCCGTCAGCACCGGTACTTCCGGAAGATCCGCGAATTCCGAGCACCATACCGCAGATGAGAACTCCGGGTATTCTTTACTGGTAAAGATCAGCTTATTTTTGTAGGGAAGCGCGTCAAACCTCCGGACCTCCTCATCTGTACATCCGTCCCGGTCCGTCATCATAAAAAACAGGTTATCATAATTGATCCGCGCCTTCCGGGCTTCCCATTTCTCCCTGGCTTCCTGAAAGGACCGGTAATGGACAAAAAAGACCCGGATACCGTCCCCGAGGATCCCTGCGGGACAGCCGCAGCCTGTATCCGGCGCTTCCCTCATTTCGCAGTTCATATAAAAAGCAAGGTTCGACGCCAGCTTCAGATAATCCCCGGGACTCATGGACAGATTGACGGTCGGGGAATTGAAACGTACGCCCAGATCGCTGGTCAGGACGCCGCCGTTGCAGTTGGAACTGATAATGGAAAAATCGCGGTTCTTCAGTTCTGCACGCATTCCGGGCAGGATCAGGCTGCGTCTCGCGCACTTCTGTACAGACAGCTTCAGATATTGAGGGAAATGAGCAAGCTTCATAAGATTTGAGGATCAGAATTTTACGGATCCGTCTCTGATCTTCGCGAGACGGCTGATATGGCAATAGAGTTTCTTATTCATTTTGAAAACCGCAGCCTTCAGCCGCGTTTTCCTTTCCATTTCCATCTCCCGGAAAAAACCGGCGGAGACCTCCTCCCGGTATCCGTTTCCGGACAGGCTGCCCTTGGAAACCGCGGATAAATACAGGTTCGCGATCCGGTCCTGGAACATGCTCCGCAGTTCTCCGTCTTCCTTCATGGAGAGAAGTTTCAGCCGTTCGCAGTTGTGGATCATATCCAGCGCATTCTTTTCAAATGCTGCCGGGTCTCTGGAGATCCCGTCCTTTCTGATGAAATAACAGTAAAACACGACCGGGATATCCTTCACCCGTTCCGCCGCAAGGTAGACCCGGGGCGTCCATTCCTCATCCTCATGATTATAGCCTTCATGAAAGAACAGTCCGTTTTTCAGAAGAAATTCCCTGCGGTAAATGCTCTTCCATACCGCTTTCAGAGACGTCCGGGTCCGCATGCTCTTCAGAAAGAATTCTCTTCCGGTTACAGGCACGTCAAAATGCCTCGGCCATTTTCCATTGATCCGGCAGCTGCCGTCTTCCATTACATAGATAAAATCGGCGACGCCCACATCCAGCCTGAGTTCAGACGCCTGCTGAAGCACCGGACCAGCTTTTGCGTCCGTTAGCCAGTCATCCGCATCCACAAAAAGAAGATAATCGCCGGCGGCCTCACGAAGACCTGTATTCCTGGCAGCGGACAAACCGCGGTTCTCCTGATGGATCACCCGGATGTGCTCGTCCCGCGCCGCGTATTCATCACATAGCATACCGCTGAGATCCGTAGATCCGTCATCGATCAGAAGAACTTCATAATCGGCCATGCCCTGCCGGGCAATGCTTTCCACACATCGCGCAAGATAGCGCTCTACGTTCCATACCGGAACGATATAACTCAGTTTCATCCGCAGTTTCCTCCTGTCCTTTCCGGTCAAAGGCATATACCGCCAGTAACAGATAGATCAGTACACCGTAATTATTCGGACTGAAAAAGACCATTTCTCCCATGTTCACGAGGACGGCGCCGGCGGCAAGTCCCAGGTTTCTCCGGCCTCCCGCCCGTATCATTTGGAAAAGAAGCAAAAGGAATCCGGCCGCTCCGGACAGGCCGGTATCTCCCAGCACCGCCCAGATCAGGTTTCCCGGCTCTACCACCAGGCTGAAGGTGAATCGAAAGCTCCTGTATCCGGGATCGTACGGCACCATAAATCCGGAACCCGTCCATGGGTTTGACGCGAATTTGTACCCGGCTGACCGGATCTGGCTCAGCCGGTGCGCCCAGATACTGCTGTCGTTGCCTTTATAGATAAAGGCGTCCGCGGTATCCGAAAACAACGCCCAGCTCTCCGGCATCAGCAGCCGGAACGCCAGGACCAGGGTCATGCAGCACAGGCAGACGAACAGTTTGACGCGGGCCGGCCGGCTGCTCATCAGATACCGCAGGCCAAGAACGCCCAGGATCGTAAATACACCGGACCGTGACCGGGACAAAAAGGCCATCAGCACCACCGCGAAGACCAGCAGGTTCCTGAGGAAGATCCGCCCTGAAAAATACCTGCTGTAAAGCATTCCAGATACGTACAGGGCCGAAATGCCGCCAAGAACATTCACATGATTGAAGACCCCCTGGAAATCATTGTTCACTGTCCGGAACCTGTCAAAAGGGATCAGTATGACGCTGACAGCAAACAAAACGGAATAAAAACAGGAAAAATAATCCAGCCAGTAACCGGGCTCCTCTGTATGAGAGACCCCTGTAAAGACCGCAGACATGGTGATGGAAAATACTGCGGCTTTAAACACCGCAACGATTGGATAAGAACTGACCAGAAGGCTGAAGCCCGCTGCAGGTATGCTGAATGCCATCAGGGCGCCGAGGATCCGGCGGAGTCCTGCCCTTGCTTTACCCTTCACTTTCGTAAAAAGGAGGATCCGGAAGGAAAATAAAAGAAGCAGCAGCCATTTCAATAACTCAAATCTTCCGGCAGGTACCGCCGCTGCCGGGTTCATCAGACCCCGGGCAGTAAGAAAAAGAAGTCCCTTTATGCAGCCTTCCGCGCCTTTTGCAAGAAACACCAGCAGGCAGACGTAAAATATTAGAAGCGTCCATCTGCCGGACCAGCTGATAAAGAACAGGAAAAGAAACAGAAGATCCGTCCGGTCAAAGACTCCGCAGCGCTTCCACATGTCTCTCCACCATCTTTTCAATGGTATACGGCCGGACGCTGGCCAGCGCCTTTTCCGGCATATCTTTCCGCCGGAAACAGACCTGAAGCGCAGCCGCCAGTGCCGCGCTGTCCTCCGCCGGAATGATGAAGCCGTTCACGCCGTCCTTCACCAGTTCCAGCGCGGCATTACAGCGGTTTGTACTGACTACAGGCAAAGCGCGGGCAAGAGCTTCATTCACGGCCAGTCCCCAGATATCTTCTCTGCTGGGATGCGCAAAAACGTCCGCAGCCAGATAGTACTGTTTCAGCTGTTCTTTGGGCATAAATGGGATAAAATGCACATGCTTCAGCCGGTAGTGCCGGACCACTTCTTTATATCCGGCCGGCGCGGTTCCACCCACAATGTAGAAGCCCGCGGTGCGGTCCATTACAGCCGCGGCCCTGAGGAGTACATCGTAACCCTTCCGGTGGATGAACTGGCCCACTGCCAGAACCACCCGGCGTTCATGGATCCCGAGCTGCGTCCGTATTTCAGCCTTTTTCCGGGCTTCCAAAGGCTTGTCGAGTATTTCCTCAGCCTTCAGGGATGTAAAGGGATACCGCAGGATATTCTTCGCTCCGTACATCCGGAGATACGCGTCGTGCATTCTTCCCGTACTAAAGCACAAAGACGCGCCGGAAATGATCCACTTCTTCAGTTTTTCCCGGCTGCCGCTGCCGCTTCCCGGAAAAGCGCCGTCTCCTTCAATGAGATACGGGCGCTTTCTTGCTTTAAGATAAAGGACCGCAAGAATTCCGGACGGATCCGAATAATTCGACACAATAATATAGTCATACTCTTTCCTCAGATACCTGAGCACACCGGGGCAGAACGCTTCCGCAGGACCCGCCGGAAGCCCCTTAAGGATCACTCCCCGGAATGAGGCAAACTCATCACCTTTCCACTGTTCATCCCGCTCCGCGGAGCGCTCTTTTTCAAAAAGAACTGTCAGATCGCAGAACCTTCCCAGCTCATTGAAAAAGTCCACACGATAAGGAGAAGGAATATTCGTAAGCCACAGGATCCCGGGCCTATCCGAAGATCTTCCGGTAGCCCGTATATCTTTTGTTTTTTTCAACACATGCATGCGCAATTCTGACCCCCGCTTCCGCCATCTCTTTTCTGTCCT
The DNA here is from genome assembly GCA_902803485.1 of uncultured Eubacteriales bacterium. Lineage (GTDB taxonomy): Bacteria > Bacillota > Clostridia > Lachnospirales > Lachnospiraceae > UBA1267. The sequence continues at coordinate 4,116 of CADCQD010000154.1, forward strand.
CAGGAGACATGGACAGGATCTCATCGATCTTACCGCTGAATAACTGCGTATTCTTTAACGGCAGCTCATAACCTGCGTGATCCCTGCTGATCTCCATCCAGGGCGTCCTGTCGCTGATCACCGGAATACATCCCACAGAAAGAGCTTCAAAAATCACATGACCGTAGTTCTCCCCCAGTGTAGGAAACAGAAAAATATCATACCCCGCCAGAACATCCTGGACTTTTTCCGCAGGCACGTCGCCATGATAATTCCAGCATATCTCTGACTTTTCCAGCCGGTGTCTGCACAGTTCCCAGTACCTCCGGTCTTCACACGGCCCGTATATGTCAAAGGTAAATCTCCCCTTTACTTCCTGTAGAATTCCGATCGCTCCCAGCAGATTTTTCTTAGGGGAGATCCGTGACAAGAAGACGATCCTCCGGGCCGCGCCGGATCCGGAGAAACCCGGGATCCGGTTCCTGGGCAGATCCTCCGCTATCACATACTCTGCTTTCCTCCCGATACACCGCTTCAGATCCTCCGCTTCCTTCATAGAACTGACAGACCAGGTAATTCCGTGAAAAAGGCCGGTCATTCTGCATCCATAAAGAAACAGCAGCTTTTTCCAGCTTTTCTGAGCCATCGCGCCTTCAGAGAATACACCCATGGCTGCCAGTACGACCGGGATCTTCAACAGACCCCTCCGTCTCAAAAGCAGTGTCCGGTATCCATAATTATCGTAAAAACTGCAGAGATAGATCAGATCCATCCCTTCCGAAAGCTTCAGGATCTGTTTACTGGTAAATCCGCCGGGCGCCGAGTACCATACCTTTGCCATGCCGGTCTGCTGCCACGTCCCAGGTTTGATGTTCGGATAAGGAACCACATCGCCGTGGTCACGATCCATGCATGCAATATGGAAATCATATTCATTTCCCAAAACCTCCGTCAGGTTTTCAATCGTCCGTACGGGTCCCCCATCTCTATATCCAGGCAGGTACCGGCCCATCAGAATCAGGATCTTCTTCACTGCTTCAAACCTCTCTCATAAATCTTCGCGTCCACCAGAAAGCGGTACCAGTACGCCTGAAGGAAACAGAAGATTTTACCCGGCGTACCATCCAGAAAACCAAGGAGAAAATA
>CADCQD010000155.1 GCA_902803485.1 uncultured Eubacteriales bacterium
CAAAGTCCGGGACAAGGTCCGGGTCTACAACGGCAGCTTCAAGACCGAAGCCATGAAGGCCGCGAAGAAGGACGAAAACGACGACCTCCGCGGAAAAGCCTATGAGAACGACGCGACTCCGGAGGAAGTAGGTGAAAGCATGCTGGCGCTTTCCGAACGGCCGGAGGGCTTTACCATGGCAAAGATGGCCTTTGGCTGGCACGGCGGCGCCCGTTTCTTTAAAAAGATGGGGTTTGACGAATTCGGCTACAATACCTATTATGACCGCCCCGAAGGCACCGGCCGCGGGAATATCGGAAGCCTTCTTACAGAAAAGGCGCTGAACGCGATGATCGAATATGTGGACCGGCTGAAATCCGTGACAAAGGATAAGATCGGCGTCGCTCTGGACTGCGGTCCCGGTATGACCGTCACCGACGCGAAGAAATTCGCGAAAGCCGTGGAACCCTACAACCTGCTGTGGATCGAGGATACCATTGCCGGAGACTACACTCCCTGGACCATGGCGCACGCTTACCGTGACCTCACCACCAGCACCACGACCCCCATCCATACCGGCGAGCAGATCTATCTGCGCGAGAATTTCCGGGAACTGATCGAAGGCCAATGCGTGAACGTGGTCGGCCCGGACCCGGCGGACGTAGGCGGTATCGCGGAGCTGAAGTGGATCGCGGAATACGCGGACCTGCACGGCATCATGATGGCGCCTCACGGCACCTTTGACGGCATCTTCGGTATGGCAGCTCTCACCCAGGTCTGCTGCACCATGCCCAACAACTATATCGCGTATGAATTCCCTGCAGGCAACCCCGACTGGTGGTATGACATCGTGGAAGGCCTTCCGGAAAATTATCTGAAAGACGGCCACGTCAAAGTCTGGGACAAACCCGGCATCGGCGTGGAGTTCAACATCCCGAAGGCAGAAAAATATCTGCTTCCGAAGGACAAGGATTTCTTCAGATAAGGTGTTTTACGCGCTGAGACTTCCTGCATATGGAGAAATATTTCAATGAACAAACTCAGAATTGCATTCTTTGATGCAAAAGACTATGATAAAGAATCCTTCATCCGCGCGAATACGAATGAAGAATTTGAGATCACCTATCTGGAAACCAGGCTGACACTGGATACCGCAAGACTTGCGGAAGGACATGACGTGGTCTGCGTGTTCGTCAATGACGACGTGGGCGCGGAGGTCATCGATCAGCTGGAGAAAATGGGAGTAAAACTGATCGCGCTCCGCTGCGCCGGCTATAATAACGTAGACATTCAGCATGCCTACGGCAGGATCCATGTGGTACGGGTCCCGGCATACTCTCCCTACGCTGTCGCGGAGCATGCCATGGCGCTTCTTTTGACCTCCGTCCGCCGCATACATAAGGCCTACAACCGGACGCGGGACTTCAATTTCAGTCTGAGCGGCCTGACAGGCTTTGATCTTCACGGAAAAACGGTGGGTGTGATCGGAACCGGAAAGATCGGACGGATCTTCATGGATATCTGCCGCGGCTTCGGCATGCAGGTAATCGCGTACGACAAGTTCCCGGCTGCGGACTCCGGAATCACCTATGTGTCGACGGATGAGATCTGGCGGCAGAGCGATATTATCTCGCTGCATTGCCCGCTGACGGACGAGACCCGCCATATGGTCAATGAAGAAAGCATTGCCAAAATGAAAAAGGGCGTCGTGATCCTGAATACTTCCCGCGGCGCGCTGATCGATTCGGAAGCCCTGCTGGAAGGCATCAAGCAGCGCAAAGTCGGCGCGGCCTGCCTGGACGTTTACGAAGAGGAATCCAACGTCTTCTTCCATGACTATTCCAACCACATCGTCAATGACGATACACTGGCCCGCCTGATCTCCATGCCGAATGTGATCGTAACGTCCCATCAGGCGTTCCTTACCAGCGAGGCTCTGGCAAATATCGCGGACACCACGTTTGAGAATGTCCGCGAATTTATGGAAAAAGAATTCAGTACAAACGAGATCTGCTATAAGTGCGAAAATATCGCGAACTGCAGCCGGACGCATGAGAAAAAATGCTTCTGAGGAAGTACTGAATAAACCTTTTCAAAATGAAAGCGCCCGGCGGGCTTTCTTCGCATCCGGATATCGTTGCGAAAAAAGCCCGCCGGGTGTTTCACAGACCGCGGCCCGCCTTATCTTTCACTGCTGCAGATGGTCAGCACGTTATTTACTGTCAGTACCCCCTGCGTCTTCCGGACAGCCGGTGATGCCGGCGGGATAAAGTACGCCGATATTATGCTTTCACTTTCGATCATTCCGAGGTTCGTGATGCTGTATCCTTCGGCCTTATTGAAGCCGAAGAACATGCCGCCGGCGAATTGTGCCGCCCTGCCCGGGAAATCACCGCGGCAGGAAATGAAAGCGGCGTCCAGGAGACCCGGATCCAGCTCCGCGTAACATTGAAGTACCAGATAAAGATCCGCCGGCCGGTTCATCTTCTGCTGCACCTTCGCATGTACTGCCCGGGCCAGGCTCCACAAGCTCTGGTCCTTTTTCCGGCATTCGATGCTGAAGGCTGTGGAATAATTTCCCAGCGCGCCTTCCCGGTAACAGGCAAGCCGGTCCCTGAGATCACAGGCCAGGATCACCTTTTCGGTATCCTCTTCCATCATCAATTTCGCCAGCAGATAATCATTGACTGTCACCTGATGCTTATGGCACAGATCGCGCGTCTCTTCCAATTCTTCCGAAGTCATACGTGTTACCATATGCCGCACCGGGTCCTTCGCCAGGAATTCGCCCGCGAACGCATGATATTCCTGATAGCTGATATTCTGATGGCTGCCCTCCTTCAGTTCCTTCGCCCACGCTTTGTTCGCTCTGTTCACCAGAATCCGGCTGATGAAAGGCATGCGTGAGTCCTTCGGAAAGTCATTTACAGAGGAGATCAGCATTTCTTCCGCATATTCCGGCTGCCGGCGGGACGTATAGACGTCAGCCAGTTCCTCAGCCAGCATCAGCGCTCCCCGGCCATCCGCAAGCAGATGATGAAATACCAGCAGGAAGCAGCAGCCGTCTCCCATCCGCCATGCGGCCAGCTTCAGCATCCCCTCTTCCATCAGGTTCCAGTCATATCCGGTCAGTCTGCGGTACTCCTCCATGATCTTCGGATCATCAATGCTTTCTACTTCCTGATTTTTCAGCAGCAGTTCCACATTAGAATGGTCCGTAACCTTATAGCAGTAGGTGTTGCTGTCCTCCTGACAGTCCAGCAGCGCATTTAAAAAGGGATGTGCAGAAGACAGTTTCTCAAGACATGCCCTGATCCTATCATCATGATACGGCTGTCTGACTACCATGGTAATGCCGAAGCACATATTCGGACACATCAAATGTGCGCGTTCTGTAAAAAGATACTGCATAAATTTCTCCTTAACTCTGCCTGCCGGTATTCCCCGCAGTGCCAGTGCGGCTTATGAGATGCCTGAAGGATATCCGGCACAGCAGCTCCCTTCCGGTGTATCATCGGTGTTATTCAGCGAAAAGTATAATATACTGCATGGCGCTTCATGTCAATACAGAGTTCTTTGTATTGTCTCTATCTTTACAAGGCCCGCTGTCTGTGATATAAAATAATATAATAGATGGTGGGAGTGCGAAGCACTGGACATCCGGAATCTGCTTTTGGCGACATAATAATCATTATATGGATTTGTATCAGCCTTTTAACAATAATATTTCAGCAAAAATCAGGCGAATGAACGGAGGATATGAATATGCTGATCCAAATGAATATCAGAACATCGAAACATACGCAAATGATCAATATCACCGAAACCGTGCAGAAGGCTGTCACCGAAAGCGGCGTAAAGAGCGGTATCTGCACCGTGTTTATCCCGCATACGACTGCCGCAGTAACGATCAATGAAAACGCGGATCCGGACGTTGTCAGAGATTTCACCATGGAAATCAA
>CADCQD010000156.1 GCA_902803485.1 uncultured Eubacteriales bacterium
ACGGGCAAGAAGCTCAGCGATGAGAACCGGCTGCGCTACGAGGGCGGACAGTTCTATGTGAAGAGTCCTGAGGAGATGGCCGCTTTGTTCCCCTATGCGCCGCAGGCGCTTGAGAATACCTGGAAGATCGCGCAGCGCTGCAATGTCACGATCGAATTCGGCGTGACAAAGCTGCCGGAGTTTGATGTGCCGGACGGGCTGACGGCCTGGGAGTACCTGAACAGGCTGTGCCGGGAGGGGCTGCACAGATGCTATGATGAGGTGACGGAGGAGATACAGCAAAGGCTGGACTACGAACTGAATGTTATCCGGAACATGGGTTATGTTGACTATTTCCTGATCGTCTGGGATTTCATTCACTATGCGCGGGAGAACGGGATCATCGTAGGGCCCGGCCGCGGATCGGCAGCCGGCAGCCTTGTCTCTTATTCTCTGGGGATCACCAGGCTTGATCCGCTGCGTTATCAGCTGCTCTTTGAACGCTTCCTCAATCCGGAGCGCATCTCCATGCCGGATATAGACGTTGACTTCTGCTTTGAAAGAAGGCAGGAGGTCATTGATTACGTGGTCAGAAAATACGGGAAGGACCGGGTCGCGCAGATCGTGACCTTCGGAACGCTGCTGGCCCGCGGCGTGATCAGGGATGTCGGCCGCGTTATGGATCTTCCCTATGCCCTCTGCGATACCGTGGCGAAGATGATCCCGTCAGTCATCCCCGGGGAGAAGACGGTGACCATCAAACGGGCGCTGACGGCGAACCATGAGCTGAAGCTCCTATATGAAGGTGATGAGAAGATCAAAAACCTGATCGATATGGCACAGCGCCTTGAGGGCCTGCCGCGGCATACCTCCATTCATGCCGCCGGAGTGGTGATCTCGCAGAAGGCGATCGATGAGTACGTGCCGCTCTCGAGAGGTTCGGACGGATCCATCACTACGCAGTTTACCATGACGGGACTGGAGGAGCTGGGACTTCTGAAGATGGACTTTCTGGGCCTTCGGACCCTTACGGTCATCCAGCATGCCCTTGAAATGATCGAAAAGAGCCATGGCGTTTCCATCGATATGGATAAGATCGATTACAACGATCCGGCGGTGTACGCATCATTGACGACAGGCCGGACGGACGGCGTGTTCCAGCTGGAGAGCGCGGGGATGAAGAGCTTCATGAAGGAACTTCGGCCCGCCTGTCTGGAGGATCTGATCGCAGGCATCTCTCTTTACCGGCCGGGACCGATGGACTTTATTCCTAAATATATAGAAGGAAAAGAGCATCCCGAAAAGATCACATATGACTGCCCGCAGCTGAAGCCGATTCTTGAGGCTACCTACGGCTGTATGGTCTATCAGGAACAGGTCATGCAGATCGTGCGGGATCTGGCAGGTTATTCGCTTGGCCGATCCGACCTGGTACGCCGCGCCATGTCGAAGAAAAAAGCGGCGGTGATGCAGAAGGAGCGCCAAAATTTCGTGTACGGAAACCCGGAGGAGGGCGTGCCGGGCTGTGTGGCCCGCGGAATTGATGAGAAGGTGGCAGACCAGATCTTTGAGGAGATGATGGATTTTGCCAGCTATGCTTTCAATAAATCCCATGCGGCTGCCTATGCGGTCGTCGCTTTCCAGACCGCGTGGCTGAAATACTATTATCCGGTGGAGTACATGGCTTCGCTGATGACGTCGGTCATTGACGCGCCGGGTAAGGTCGCCGAATACATCCTTGCCTGCAGACAGATGAAGATCGAGATCGCGCCTCCGGACATCAACGAAGGACAGGCGGGGTTCTCGGTCAGGGACGGAAAGATCCTGTACGCGCTGTCCGCCATCAAGAGTGTGGGACGGCCGGTCATTGAGACCATTGTCAGGGAGCGTGAGCGCGGCGGCAAATTCGCGGACCTGCGGGACCTGATCGACCGGACATCCGGCAGGGAGGTGAATAAGCGGGCCATTGAAAGCTTCATCAAGGCCGGCGCGCTTGACTGCCTGAACGCGAACCGCCGGCAGCTGCTGCTGATCTACCAGCAGGTGATGGACTCGGCGGCACAGAAAAAGAAAAACGCCATCACCGGCCAGATGTCACTTTTTGATCTGATGGGGGAGGATGACAGAAGGGCTTACTCCATTACGCTGCCTGATGTGCCTGAACTGCCGAGGGACCAGCTGCTGGCTTTTGAAAAGGAAGTGCTGGGCATTTACGTGAGCGGCCATCCTCTGGAAGAATATGAGGACTTCTGGCGGAAGCAGATCACCGCCACCGGTTCTGAGTTCACTTATGATGAGGAGATCGGCGGCGTGCGGATCGCGGATCAGAAGCGTGTGGTCGTGGGCGGAATACTG
>CADCQD010000157.1 GCA_902803485.1 uncultured Eubacteriales bacterium
CACCCAGCATTTTCGTCTCATCCCGGACACCGACCTGCCGGAGCTCGATCCGGGTCCGGAAAACAAACGCCAGATCCTTGACCAGCTCTCTGAAATCCACCCGTCCGTCAGCGGTAAAATAAAACGTCAGCTTCGTACGGTCAAACGCGTATTCCGCCCGGATCAGTTTCATTTCCAGATGATGCGCGGCGACCTTCTCCTTGCAGATCTTCAAAGCGTCCCGTTCATTGCGCTCATTCAGCGCCTTCTGGTCAAAATCGTCTTCTGTAGCAATGCGGCGGATCGGCTTTAACGTATTGATGATCTTTTCATCCGGCATTTCGCGGTTTCCTATGATCACATTGCCGAATTCCACGCCCTGCGCGGTCTCTACGATCACGCTTTCTCCTTTTTTTACTTCAAGGCCGTTCGGGTCAAAATAATATACCTTGCACTGATTTCTGAATGTTACCCCGATCACTGTAGCCATGTGTTACTCCATTCTGCCGCGTTTTGCCGCGGCCGGCCTCTCCTCAGCCTTTCCCCGCGCACGCGCTGCGCATGGACAGGAGCAGGAGCTCTATCGATAATTCATAATTTACATTCGCGTTCAGCCGGTCTCCGGTTTCCCGGACCATGTCAAACACCTTCAGGATCCCGCTGCCCCGGAGCCTTGCCGCGATCCTTGAGAGCGTTTCCCGTTCTTCCCGGAACAGGAGCAGGGCGGGATCACCGCCTGCTTTTATGATCAAAAGATCTCTGAACCATAGATCGACCAGCGCCAGCATATTCTGTGTTTCGTCTTTATACCTGCTGATCTCAGAAAGAAATTCCAGAATATCCTTCATGCTCATTCGATCAAGTTTTCTTAGAATATCGAACGTCAGTTCTGACATTCCGCGGAAGGTCTCCGATTCCGACATGGAAATTGCCTGTCCTGCGGAACCTCCGGAAAGCCGCGCGATCCTGTACGCGTCTGCCTCTGACAGGCCGCGGTCCTTCAGGATCCCGGCGACCTGATCCTCCCGGAGAGGTTTTACGTCCAGGCGGACGCAGCGGGAGAGGATGGTCGGCAGAAACGCGGCGGCATTCGTTGTCAAAAGAAAGATCACGCCGTATTCCGGCGGCTCCTCGATCGTCTTCAGCAGCGCGTTCTGCGCCTGGACGTTCATTTTTTCCGCCTCATCCACGATATATATCTTGTACCGCCCGCTGTAAGGACGGACCGGCATGGTCTGGTTTATGCCTGTCCGGACGTCGTCCACACCGATCAGATTCGGTTTTTCGTGCTCTACATGAATGATATCCGGATGGCTCCCGGACACCGCCTGAAGGCAGGACAGGCAGCGGCCGCAGGGCCGGTCTTCGCCGGTACACTGCAAAAGCCGCGCGAACCAGTCCGCAATGAGCCGTTTTCCGGTACCTTCCGGGCCATTCAGGATATAGCTGTGGGACACCTGTCCTTTCTTCGCGATCTGCCTGAGACTTGCAAGCAGGCTGTCATTTCCCAGGATCTCTGTCATCTAAGCCTCTTTCCGCGCTTAGTTCTGAGCCTTTACTTCAATAATGAAGTTTTTTACTCGTTCAATGCATTCCTCGCGGATATCGTTTTCAAACGCGTTCCTCACGCTTCCGTCCGCGTTCATCAGGCCGGCTTTCTTCAGGTTTTCATCAGAGAAATCCTGTTCATCAGAAAGAAACCGCCTGCACATTTCCGCGTATTTCGGATCCTTGTGCGTGCGCTCGCGGCGGAGCGCCCGTTCCAGCCGTTCCCCGGTCTCGACCCAGATATAGACCGGAACCACCGCGCAGTCTCCGTAAAAATCCCGGACTTTCGTATAGGACTGGATGGTACCTGTCGCAATGTAATCCTGCCGGGAAAGATCCAGCTGTCCGTCGTTCACCAGCATATACCGCCACGGGCCGTACACCGTCATATATTCGCGGGATTCGATGACCAATCCGGTTTTTTCCAGCTCGTCCGCGCGCTCGGCAGTAATAAAATGATATTCCCGTCCTTCTTCCTCGCCGTCCCGGATCGGACGCGTCGCGTAATGGACCACCCGTCCGAGCTCAAGGCTTTCGTCCGCGAGAAGGCTCTGGGCGATGGAATCCTTGCCCACAGCGCTTTTTCCAATCAGATAAAAAAGCTTTCCCATATCTGCTCCGTCTACCGGACCTTTAAGATCAGGCAGCAAATCTCTTTTTGTTTTTTCTGTAGATGATCCAGGCGATGACCATAAACACCACCATCAAAAACATGATCGCGGCGCCAAGGTGCAGAAACACCTGATCCGGCAGGATATTGATGACCGGATCCGTTACGGGATCAAACAGCCAGAAATCATTTCTGAACAGAATCTTGTGCATCAGCACAAACGTCTTTTCCCAGAAAAACGCGCAGCCGAATCCCACGACAGCCACCATCGCAAGCGTCAGGATGATGCCGCCGGGAAGCCAGCCGAAGGCTTTTTTCCTCTTTGCCAGAGGGCAGCCTGCGGCAAGGAGCGCGGCGCTCACAAGCGCCGTGATCTCCGCGGCCACAAAGATCCGCCTGACCTCCGCGAAATGGACCGCGGCGTTTTCCGACATGGGGAAATCCGGAAACTTCAGTTCCGAAGGCCCCCAGAACATATTGTAATCGATCAGTACACTGAAGTTTTTCCTGCAGATCTCCGCGGAATACCCCGAAGTCTCCGGGATCTTCAAAAGCTTTACGTCCAGGCTGTACAGCGGCTTCATCAAAAGCACAAGGAAGATCGACGCGCACAGAATAAACGCGAAGCAGACCACGCTCATCACGATATTAAACAGCAGTTGCTTTTGTTTCATGGACATATCCTTTTTTCAGATGATGGGAATTATCCCCGGGAAGCCGCTGCCTGTTCCGCCTCATAATGCGCCCGCAGCTTCTGATATGCCTCCTCGACCTGTTCCAGGGTCACGTCATGCTCCCGGATCAGGATCACAAGATCTTCGATCTTTGTCTCGATCCCGCGCTCGCGGAATTCCGCCATGGAACGCATTGCGTGATTATACCCGTATTCCATCATGCATTTTCCGATGAGCAGCACATGATCCGTTGCTTCCGCGTGATTGTCCCTGCCTCTGTAAATAGTCTGGTTGGACGCCAGGATCCGGAGGAAGGCCAGTTCATCATCCGTATGGCGGGCAATAAACTCCCGTGCAACATTCGCGCATTTATGGCAGAGGATCCCTTCTTTATTAAAAACTTTAAAGATCTCTTCCTCAGTCGCCGGACAGCCGGGCACCCAGGTGCCCATCCCGCGGTATTTCTCCATGATGCAGTCGCCCACCAGGATACAGGTCTCTTTCCGGTCTTTTTCTTCGATCTTCCATTCGCCCGGTCCGTAAACGATATCTGCTTCCCGGAGGATCGTATGCGGATTGTCAAAACGGCGGAGCGTTCCCTGCGTCAGGCTGATGCAGCGGGAGCAGGCGCCGAGATCATGCATATGTATGCGGTCGTCCGTCAGCTCAGCGATCTGTTCTCCGGGAGACATAAACTTCACCTTCGCTTCTTCCAGAGACATTCCCCGGAAATTAACATAGTCCAGGTTCGCGTTTCCCACACCGTACGCGTCGCACCAGTCCAGATAGCAGACCCGGGGGTTCTGCATCATCACATGCGCGCAGACCACGTCCACAGCTACAGGGTCGTCACCTGCGATGATCCGGTTCGCGTAACGCGGATGGTCAAAGCGGGAGCCGCCGGCGATCCCTTCCATACCGATCCTGCCGTCTACGATCGTAAGATCCGGTTTCCGGATCCTCGCGATATCCACCACGCTCTGTTCAATGGCGTACATCCGGTGGATCTCCCGGCGGTCCAGCATGGACACCAGCCCGAAACTGTTCTTGATCGCGCCTGTCACGCAGACCGTATCATGGTTTTTCAGCACCGGAAGCGAAATAAACACATCCGCCTCGACTACTTTCTTCGGAAGGCGCACGACGTCCAGCACCAGGGCGTCCGGCAGGGGATATTCTCCCCATTCGTCCTTTTCAAAGTCCACCAGTTCCGCGCCGTACGCTTCGCACATGGCGCGCCAGCCATGGGATTCGAAATAGCGGCCCATGGCGCCGCCCTGTCCGGTATTCTCACCGACCATGATGTGGCCGGGTTCGCATTCTTCCCGGATCAGCTCGATCAGTTTTTTCACAAAATCAATATCCGTAACGCCGCCGGTGATCGCTTCCTGTGTCGCGGTCAGATTTGGTTTGATGAACACGCTCTGCCCCGGCTTTATAAAACGCGGAAGACCGCCGAGCGCGTCGACGCTCCGCTTAATGTTTTTCTTCAGCAGGCCGTTGCCTGTGCCAATGTAAACGTTGCTGGACTTCCTGATATTCAGTACCGGGGTCTTTTTTGCCTTTGAATCCATCCTGTGTCCTTCCTTTTCCTTTGGTCACCCTTACTGCGCGCCTGTTTTATACCTCCATCTGCAGCGCGATCTTCAGTGCTTCTTCATCCTCCCGGGTCAGCGCGTTGATCGACTTCCCGTTCAGTATTTCTTTTACATAAGTATAGCAGCCTTCCTGCCCGTGCATCGTATTGATAATGATCCCGTTGTTCTCATTATTCAGAAGCGCGATGCAGGAGCTTACCTTACCGGCCATGCCCGGAAACGCGTTGTACTTCACAACGCCGATCTTCCGGTACGCGGTCAGGATATTCTCATTGATCCTGACGATCTCGTCCACATTATTCTTCAGCTGGATCTTGACCTTTTCATTATCCTCGATCACCTTCCGGAGGACCTCCTCCAGAGAGTCTCCGTCGGTTCCGCGCATCAGATATTCCAGGCGCGCCTGGTTCTGCTTCAGACGCGTGAAAAGGATCGCGCAGATCACCAGCGCGAACAGGCATAAAAGCACGGCGAATATCGCCACATAGATCGCCGCCGGCGCGGCTGATTCAAAAAACTGTCTCATTCCTTCCAATCTTTTCCTCCCGTAGGATCCGCCCAAAGCAGGGCCTGCCGGATCAGTTGATATGCCCCAGGATCCGCTCAATATCTTCCAGGGAATAGAAGTCGATCTCGATCCTGCCCGCGTTTTCGCTCCGCCTGCGGATCACCACCTTGGTTTTGAGTGTTTCCTTCAGGTCATTTTCGACCTTGGTATACGCGGTCTGATTCTTCAGTACTTTCTTTTCAGGCCGGGGCTTCTTATCCGCAAGCGACCGCACCAGCGCTTCCGTCTCCCGGACGTTCAGTCCCTTTTCCACCACCTGCGCCGCGGCCTTTTTCAGGTCCTCTTCATTCTCCAGCCCAAGGAGCACCTTGGCGTGGCTCGTGGACAGCGTGCCGTCCGCGACCATCATCAGCACCGGCTCCGGCAGCTTCAGAAGACGCATCGAATTCGTTATGAACGTGCGGCTCTTGGACAGCACCTCGGAAAGTTCTTCCTGCGTCATTCCGTAATCTCCGATCAGCTGCTGATACGCGCGCGCTTCCTCGACCGGATTCAGATCCTTCCGCTGGATATTCTCGATCAGCGAGATCTCCGCGGCCTCCTGATCCGTGTAATCCCGGATGATGACCGGGATCTCCTTCATGCCGGCCAGCTTCGCCGCGCGCCATCTGCGCTCACCGGCGATGATCTCGTAATGGCCGTCCTTTTCCCGGACCAGCAGCGGCTGGATCACTCCGTATCTGAGGATCGAATCCGCCAGTTCCTGAAGTTCTGCTTCGTCAAATTCCTTCCGGGGCTGGTTGCGGTTCGGTTCCACCAGGCGCAGTTTTACTTCCTGCGCTTCACCAGCGGCCGTGCTGTCGTTTCTTTTTCCCGTATCGGCCGCATCGCCCAGAAGCGACCCCAGACCCTTTCCGAGTCCCTTGGTTTTTCCTGCCATGTATTCCTCTTTCAACTGTGATGTTCCACGTGGAACATTATTCCGATCTTATGATTTCCGCGGCCAGTCTCCGGTATGCCTCCGCACCCGCGGATCTGGAATCATATTCCAGGATCGGCATTCCGTGGCTGGGCGCCTCCGCCAGCCGCACGTTTCTGGGTATGATGGTTTCGTATACCTGATCCTTCAGATATTCGCGCACGCTGTCCACGACCTGCTGGGAAAAATTCGTCCTGGCATCGTACATGGTGCAGGCGATCCCTTCTATGTACAGGCCGGGGTTCAGTTTCTTCTTTACCAGCCGGATCGTATACATCAGCTGCGTCAGTCCTTCCATCGCGTAAAACTCGCACTGGATGGGGATGAGCACAGAATTCGCTGCTGTCAGCGCGTTCACCGTCAGAATGTTCAGTGACGGCGGACAATCGATCAGAATATAATCATAGTCCTGCGCGATACTTCTGAGCTTCCGTTTCAGAACAAACTCATGCCTGTCCAGATCCAGCATTTCGATCTCCGCGCCGGCCAGATCCACTGTGGAAGGGATCAGGTCCAGCGACATCCAGACGCCTTTCCGGAGACAGCGGGAGACTGTGTAATTATTGATGAGAAGGTCATAGACATTTCCATCGCCGCTTTTGTCCACGCCCAGACCGCTGGTGGAGTTGCCCTGCGGATCCAGGTCGGCAAGGAGAACTCTCATTCCTTTTTCAGCAAGCGCGGCAGAAAGATTGATGGCCGTCGTTGTTTTCCCGACCCCGCCTTTCTGATTCGCTACCGCAATGATACGTCCCATGACACCTCCTTCGTTCAGTCCGATGATGCACTGCGGCGGCAGGCCGCAGATAAACGTATATATCATATCATAAAAATATCTCTTTTTCTACCGGAAATCTGCCGGATTCACGGATTCAAAAGGGCCTTCGGCGCCGCAATGTTCCACGTGGAACATTTGGAACCGCGGCTTTTCGCGCGCGGGCGTTTTGAGGGGTTGACATCCGCGGACGAGATTTTTATATTGGATGCAGATAAGTTCTCGCAGCGAGGAGGTAATCTATGAAGAGACAGACTTTTGACTGGAAAGTCGGTTTTATGAAGGACATCAGCTCCGTCCCGGAGGAGTGGGTACCGGCTCAGGTTCCCGGCGCGGTCCAGCTGGACTACGGCCGGGCGCACAACTACAAGCCCTATTACGTCGGCCGCAATTTCGAACAGTACCACTGGATGGAGGATGTGTTCTGGCTTTATGAAACGCCGCTCAGCTTTGAGCTTCAGGCGGGAGAGAAGGCCTGGCTGGTTTTCAAAGCCATTGACTACAAATACGCGATTTCCGTGGACGACAGCGTTCTCCTGGATGACGAAGGCATGTTTTCCGAGATCCGCCTGGACGTCACACGGTTTTCCGGCGGGACGCATACCCTGCGCGTCATGCTGTATCCGGTACCCAAGGCGGATGATTCCGACTGCCGGGATCAGGCGCGCGCCAGCGTAAAGTCCGCGGCCTGCTATGGCTGGGACTGGCATCCGCGGCTGGTCACCAGCGGGATCTGGGACGAAGCCTTCCTGGAGACCGGAAGCGAGTTTTCCATTGAATCCCTGGACGTTTCCTACGTCCTGTCTGACGATCTGAAGAACGCACAGCTGACCATTCAGGCGGATACTTCAGATGACGGCCCGGTATCCTTCGAGATCCTTTCCCCTTCCGGAGCCTCTGTTCTTACCGGAAAGGGCAGCGCGGAGGAGGGAGAGTTCCTTGCGGAAGCAGCGCTTCCTGATCCCGAGCTCTGGTATCCCCATGGCTACGGACCTCAGCCCCTGTATACCATCATCTTAAGGACCCTTGGCCCTGATGGTATGACGCTTTGCGAACGTACCAGGAGATGCGGCTTTCGGCGGGTCCAGCTGGTCATGAATGAAGGCTCCTGGAAAGAGCCCGCGAATTTCCCGAAGAGCCGTTCCGACGCGCCGATCACATTAAAGCAGAATGGCCGCCGGATCTTCTGCAAAGGCTCCAATATCGTCTGCGCCCGCATTTTCCCGGGAGAGATGACAAAGGAGATCTACGAGCGGCTCCTCACACTCGTAAAGGACGCCCATATGAACCTGCTCCGGATCTGGGGCGGCGGCTTTATTAATAAGGAAAGCTTTTATGATCTCTGCGATGAAATGGGCATCATGGTCTGGCAGGAATTTCCGCTGGCCTGCAATGAATACCCGGATGACGATGATTATCTGAGGGTGCTGAAAAAAGAAGCGCTTTCCATTATCCGGCGGCTCCGGACGCATCCGTGCCTCGCGCTTTACTGCGGAGGCAACGAGCTCTTTAACGTCTGGTCCAGAATGACGGATCAGCACCACGCGCTCCGCCTTCTGGATTCCCTGACGTACGCGGAAGACCGGTTCACCCCGTATATTATGACTGCTCCGCTGAACGGAATGGCGCACGGGAGCTACAGCAACTATATCGGGACAGAAGAGTGCATGCAGCTCTTTGCCAGAAGCCATAATACCGCGTATACGGAATTCGGCTGCGGCGGCGTTTCCGACGTGGAGCAGCTGAAGATGCAGCTGACAGAAGAAGATTTTGAAAATCTCAAACCGGGGGATCCGAACTGGATCGCGCATCATAATTTCAGTGAATGGCGGCCCGGCGGCGAGATCTTCCATGACGTGAATTATTACTTCGGCGGCTACGATACCATCGCGGATCTTTCGGAAAAGTCCCAGTTCCTGCAGGCCATGAGCTACCGTTCCTGCTTTGAGGAAATGCGCCGCCAGTGGCCGCATTGCTCCATGGCGCTGAACTGGTGTTTCAATGAAGCCTGGCCGATGATCTGCTCCCTGGGCATCGTTTCCTTCCCGGATAAACCTCGTCCTTCGTATTTCGCGGTAAAGGAAGCGCTGAGAGACCGGATGCTTTCCCTGAAAGTGCCCAGCCAGCGGTTTGACGGCGGCAGCGAGTTTACAGGAGAGATCTGGGTCCTGAATGACTCCTGTCCGGAAGCGCTGCCCGGCGGCATTGTCAAGGCGGAGCTGGATACCGGAAGCGGATATGTGCTCCTGGGAGAATTCCCGTTCCGTGAAGTGCCTCGGCAGACCAACGTCCGCCTGGGCGCGGTCTCCGGCATGCTTCCAAATGAGAAAGACGGCTTTATCAAGGTGCGGCTGTCCATCGAAGGCCGCGAAGAAATGGATTCAGAATATACCTATGTGCTGCGCGGGACCCGGAACGCTTATGTTCCCGGTACATTCCTGAATTCCTGACAAGAACAGCACATATGATCCGAAGCAGCACATAAAAATCTTAAAAAAGGAGAGCAGTTCATGAAGAAGAGTCTTTTCCCAAAGGGCAGATTCTACAAAGCGAACCTGCATAATCATACAGTTTTTTCCGACGGGCAGAATACCCCGGAAGAAATAAAGGCGGTCTATCAGGCCCAGGGCTATCAGATCGTCGCGTATACAGATCATGACATTATGATCTCTCATCATGATCTGACTGACAGTCAGTTCCTTGCGCTGACTTCCCTGGAATATGAGTTTACCGAAGAATTGGAAAAGGATCTTCCCTTTTCGTTTAAACGCACTTACCACATGCTCCTGTTCGCGCCGGAGCCGGAATGCACCTATTATCCCTGGGCAAATCCGGATTATGCCTGGGGAAATGCCCGGAAGTATATCCAGCCCTATTATCAGGGAAACTATCCCCACGGCTATTCCTCAAAGGACGTCAACCATCTTTTTGAGGACGCGCATGCCCACGGTTTTCTGACCTGCTACTGTCACCCCATGTGGTCTTCTCAGTATTTCCCGGATTACTGCGATCTTAAAGGCGCGGACTTTATCGAGGTCTATAATTCCGGAAGTGTGGTCGGCGGATGGGCGCTGGATGCCGGAGATCATGTATATCAGGATTTCCTCTGGCTCGGCAGCCACGCGGCGCCCGCGGCGTCCGACGACGGGCACAGCATGAAGGATTACTGCGGCGGCGCCACGTATATCAAAGCGCCGGAACTGTCTTATGAGGCGGTTTTTCAAGCAATGAAGCACCAGGACGTATACGCCTCCTGGGGCCCTGAAATCAAAGATATTCGTTTTGATTCCCGGACGGGAAAACTGGAGATCGACTGCTCCGACGCGCGTGAGATCTTTATCATGTCCGAGCGGCGCTTCGCGGACAGAAAAATCAATGCCAGCGGCTTCCCCATCACCTGTGCCGAATTTGACATATCCGAATATTTAGAAGAAACTGCCAAAGCCGGTACAGAAAAGACTTCCTTTATCCGTCTGGCTGTGATAGACTGGGCTGGAAGAAAGGCACTTTCACGCGGTTATTTCGCGGATGAGCTGATGAAATTGTAACTCAGGTTCCCGGCCGGAGAACGGAAAACGGTTTTCCGGCTCAAATATACTATACTAAAAGGAGAGCATCATGGAACACTACAAAAATTTCAAGCTCGCTTCTCTGGTTTTTGCCTATTACATTGACGGCAAGACTGAAGAAGAAGTTGAACGGGACATTCAGTTCTACCTGAAGCATGTCAAGCTCAATAAAGCATACATTGAGTCCCACCGCGCGCTGGTAGATATCCCGAGCGAACAGCTCCAGATGGTGAAGAAGGTCTTCGAGCGGAACGGCATCGAGACCTCCGGCTGCATCACAACAACGGTCCTGGTCAACAACGAGCCGAAGCCGTCGATTTTCGACACCTTCTGCTTCACGGATCCTGCGCACCGCGCGCGTCTGGAAGAGATCGTCCGCCATACTGCGAGAAATTTCGATGAGATCATCCTGGACGACTATTTCTTCAGTGCCTGCCGCTGCCAGCTTTGTGTGGACGCGAAGGGCGATAAGAGCTGGGCGGAGTATAAGCTCCAGGTCGCGAAGGAAGTTTCTGAACAGATCGTCAAGGCGGCAAAGGAAGAGAATCCGAAGTGCAACTTTATCATTAAATATCCCAACTGGTATGAATCATTCCAGGAGGTTGGCTATAATCCGAAGGATCAGGCAGAGATCTTTGATATGGTCTATACCGGAACCGAATCCCGCAACAGTAATTACAACGGACAGCACCTGCAGCGCTATCTGTCCTATTCCCTGGTACGGTGGCTGGAGAACGTGGCACCCGGCAGAAACGGCGGCGGCTGGATCGACCTGGGCGGCTCCCAGAGAAACATCAGCGTGCTTCTGGAGCAGGCTGAACTGACCTACTTCGCCCGGGGCAGAGAGCTGATGCTCTTTAATTTCCCGTCTTACCTGAATCATCCCTCACTTGGCGCTTTAGGTATCGATCTGGAGCGCGTGGACGCGATCATGGGCAAAGTAGGCAATCCCATCGGCGTTTCTACCTACGAACCGCATGATTCCGAGGGTGAAGACCAGCTGATCAATTACGTCGGCATGTGCGGTATCCCGCTTGAGCCGGTGCCGTATTTCGATGAGAACGCGAAAACCATTTTCCTGACCCAGAACAGCGCGAAGGATCCGGACGTGGTCGATAAGCTGAAGAAGTACGTCTACAACGGCGGACATGCCATCGTTACCTCCGGCTTTATGCGCGCGACCATCGATAAAGGCTTCTCGGATATGACCTCCGTGCGCCCCACGGACCGCAAGGTCACGGTGACCCGGTATCAGTCCGCAAACCTGAACATTTCCACGCATAACGTCAGCATTACGGACCAGCCCTCCACCTACACGGTCATGACTCATAAGAACAACGCCACCTGGTATGACGTCCTGATGTTCGCGTCAGATAACAGCTTTGCGGTCATGACAGAAGATTTCTACGGAAAGGGCCTTCTGAATATCTGGAATATCCCGGATAATTTCGGCGATCTTTACAAGATCCCGAGGGATGCCATGACGCAGATCGCGAAGGATTTCGCAAGATACAGCCCGGTCTATCTGTCGGTCAGCCCGCAGTACAACCTGTTCATGTATGATAACGATACCTTCGGCCTGTACAGCTATCAGGATTTCAAGCAGGAAGCAGAGATCGTGATCCGCGGCGAAGAATACATCGGCTTTGAGAATATCGAGACCGGATTCCGCTTCACGGAGCCTGTGCGCATCAATCCGCAGCCGAGACGCGGCGGCGACAGCGCGTCCTGCCGTCCGGAGCCCATCGAGAAGGTGTTCAACGTTCCCTTCTCCTGGACCGGCGCTTACAGCTTCTACAGACTGCTGAAGAAGGGCGAATAATCATTTTTAACTGGCGGGCGGCCTTCGGGCTGCCCGTACTGTATTTGAGACGTGCGGCTTTCTGCTGCTTTCGGAGAATAAAGGATATGAAATATTATCATGAAGAAGCCCGGGACCTTCCGGTCAAGGGAGAATATGACGTGATCGTCGCGGGGTCCGGACCTTCCGGCATGGCCGCTGCCGTTGCCGCGGGAAGGCTGGGGATGCGCGTCCTGGTGGTGGAAGCCCTGGGAA
>CADCQD010000158.1 GCA_902803485.1 uncultured Eubacteriales bacterium
AACAGACACAGATCAGCGTCATCCTGCCGGAGGGCTGCGACGTTCCGGAATACGGCTGGAAGACCATCACGCTTCTCCATGGCTGGAGTGAGAACCACACTTCATGGATGAGCAACACCTCCATCGAGCGCTACGCCCAGAAGCGGCAGCTGGCGGTGATCATGCCGGACTGCGAGTTCTCTTTCTATAACGATATGGCGGATGGCCTGAATTATCTGACTTATCTCACGGAGGAGCTTCCGGAGATCACAAGCAAATATTTCAGAACTTCCGTAAGAAGAGAAGACAATTCCATCGGCGGCCTGTCCATGGGCGGCTGCGGCGCGCTGACCGTGGGACTGACCCGGCCGGACCTGTATCAGGGGATCATCATTCTTTCCGCCGCGAACTTCCCGGCGGACGCTTTCCCGGAGCAGTACGAGAACCAGCCCTGGCCCACCTGGCTTCCGGCCATGCGGCGGATCTACGGGGATATCTTCCCGAATCTGAAGGGCACGAAGTACGACGCGTATGTACTGGCGGAGAACATTCTGAAGGAAGGAAAGCCCTGCCCCGTGATCTGGCATTATATGGGCTCCGATGAACTGGCAGGCATGCGCTGGTCGGAGACCATGGGCAAGGTATTCCTTGGCTATGAAGGAAATCCGTTTAAGTATAAATTTGTCACCTATCCCGGCATCCATAACTGGGACAGCTGGGACAATGTGATCTGCGAAGGGATGGATTACATCGGGCTCGCGGAAGTGAAGTGATTTTTACAGGCGTTAGCACTCAATGCTTGACTCTGCTAACAGGACGTGCTATAATACATCATCATGAGCGGATAGCTCTGCGCAGGCAGGGCAGAGATCTGATGAAAGAACATACCGGCACAGTCCGGCAGAGAAGGAAGTGAGAAAAATGGAAAAGCACGGCAATTTATCGATCGACAGCGAGAATATATTTCCGATCATTAAAAAGTGGCTCTATTCAGACCACGATATTTTCTACAGAGAACTGGTATCCAACGGATGCGACGCCATCACGAAGCTGAAGAAGCTGGCCCTGGTGGGAGAAGCGAGCATTCCGGAGGATTACGAACCGAAGATCCAGATCAACGTCAGCAGCCAGAAGAAGACGATCGAGGTCATTGATAACGGTATCGGCATGACCGCGGAAGAGGTGGATAAGTACATCAACCAGATCGCTTTCTCCGGTGCCGCGGATTTCCTTTCCAAATATAAGGACAAGACCAATGAGGAGCAGATCATCGGCCATTTCGGCCTGGGCTTCTACTCCTGCTTTATGGTGGCGGACAGTGTGGAGATCGATTCTCTTTCCCATGAACCCGGCGCGGTACCCGTGCACTGGGAATCGGAAGGCGGGATCGAGTTTGAGATGGGTGACGGCGACTGGTCAGAAGTGGGTACCAGGATCACGCTGCATCTTTCCGAGGATTCCTATGAATTCTGCAATGAATACCGGGCGCGGCAGGTACTGGAGAAATACTGCTCCTTCATGCCGGTGGGCATTTACCTGAAAAACGCGGACGTAAAGCCCGCGGAGCCGAAGGAAGGCGAAGAGGAAAAGAAGGAAGAACCGAAGCCCATCAATGACACAACGCCGCTTTGGTCGAAGCATCCGAATGAATGCAAGGACGAGGATTACAAAGACTTTTACCGGAAGGTCTTCCATGATTACAAAGAGCCCCTGTTCTGGATCCATCTGAACATGGACTATCCCTTCAACCTGAAGGGCATTCTGTATTTCCCGAAGATCAATCTGGGCTACGACTCTCTGGAAGGCGTCATCAAGCTCTACAACAACCAGGTCTTTGTGGCGGATAATATCAAAGAAGTCATTCCGGAGTACATGATGCTCCTGAAGGGCGTGATCGACTGCCCGGACCTGCCGCTGAACGTCAGCCGGAGCGCGCTGCAGAATGACGGTTTCGTGAAGAAGATCCAGGATTACATCAGCAGGAAGATCGCGGACAAACTGTCCGGCCTCTGCAAGGTGGACCGGGAATTCTATGAAAAGAACTGGGATTCCATCAGCCCCTTCGTGAAGTACGGATGCCTGAAGGACGACAAGTTCTGCAAGAAGATGACGGACTATATCCTCTTTAAGAACCTGGATGGAAAGTACCAGGTGCTTCCGGAGTGCCTGGAGGTCAAGCCGGTGGACGATGAAGAGGACGAGGACGAAGAGAAGACCGCGGAGAATGCTGACGCGAAAGAAGCTGCCGCGGAGGAAGAGAACGCGGGCGAAGCTTCCGGTACAGCAGAGGAAGCTCCGGAGGAAAAGAAGGACAAGACCATCTACTATGTAACGGATCCTGTACAGCAGAGCCAGTACATCAATATGTTCAAAAAGGCGAAGCTGGACGCGGTGATGCTTCCGGATGAGATCGATATGCCCTTCATCCAGCAGCTGGAAATGAAGAATGAAGGCATCCACTTCAAGCGGATCGACGCGGACATGGAGGACGCGCTGAAGGCGAAGAGCACGAAGAAGCTGGAAGAGGAGCTGAAGGAAAATACAGAGGTGCTGTCCGGCCTCTTCAAGAAGATCCTGAAGAAGGACAACGTAACCGTTAAGGTGGAAAAACTCAGGAACAAAGACATTTCGTCCATGCTGATCCTTTCGGAGGAATCCCTCAGGATGCAGCAGATGATGCGGCAGTACGGCATGTCTCCCAAGGACCTTGCGGGGATGGACCGTGAAGGCCAGACCCTGGTTCTGAACACGAACCATAAGCTGGTGCAGTATCTCCTGGCGCATCAGGAAGGAGAGAATGTAAAGACCGTCTGCGAGGAGCTGTATGACCTCGCGCGGATCCAGCAGGCGCCGCTTCCCGCGGAAGCCATGACCCGCTTTGTACAGAGGACCAACGAGATCCTGGGACTCCTGGCGAAAGAATGATAAAGATCACCGCCCGCGCCTCCTGAAGGCCGCGGCGGTATCTCAGGTAAAAACATGATCTATCTGGATTATGCGGCGACATCTCCGGCCCTGCCGGAGATGTTCGCGTCTCAGACGCTGTTTACCGGCGGAAAGACAGAAACAGAAGCGGCACGCGCAAAGATCACCCGGCTTCTTATGGGGGGCGGTCCTGCGGGTGCCTGCGGCACGCTGTCCGCGGATCCGGGTGAGATCATTTTTACGTCCGGAGGAACGGAAAGCGACAACCTGGCGGTCCTCGGGACCTTTTTCCAGGCGAAAAAAGCAGGACGCCCCTGCCGGATCCTGACAGGCGCAACGGAGCACGAAGCAGTGCTTGAGTCCTGTAAGGCAGCGGAAGCTTACGGCGGGATGTTCGGATGTGACGTAAAGGTGCAGGTCCTGCCTGTTTCGGAGGACGGGGCCGTGGCCCCGGAGACAGTACGGGAAGCGCTGCGGGAGATCCGGGCGGAAGCGCCCCTCATCCTGGTGTCCCTGATGTACGCGAATAACGAGACCGGCGTGCTGACGGACGTGGAGGAGATCGGGCGGATCTGCCGTGAGGAAGACGCGCTTTTCCATACAGACGCCGTCCAGGCGGTGGGACATGTCCCCCTGGACCTTCGGAAACTCCCGGTAAGCATGCTGTCCGCATCCGCCCACAAATTCGGCGGACCGAAGGGTACGGGATTTCTGTATCTGCGAAAAGGTGTGCGTCTTCAGCCGCTGTTTTTCGGAACAGTGGATGGGGAGGCGGATCCTTCCGGCATCCGTCCGGGAACGATCTCAGATGCAGATGCGGCCGGAATGGCAAAGGCGCTGGCATACCGGACTGCGCATCTTTCGGAGGAGAGTGCCCGGATCGGGAGGCTCAGAGATCTGCTGGAAAAAGGGATCCTGGAGGGGATCCCCGGAACCCATAGAAATGGAAGGAGCCTCCGGCTCCCCGGTCATCTGAATATCAGCTTTGACGGGGTCGAAAGCTCCTCCCTCTTATTCCTTCTGGATATGAAAGGCGTCTGCGCGTCCGGCGGTTCCGCCTGCGCCGCACAGTCCCGAAAGCGCTCGCATGTGCTTGCCGCCATGGGGCTTCCCGAAGACCGTATCAACAGCGCCATCCGGTTTTCCCTGGGTCCGGAAACCACAGACCATGAGATCGCGGAGACTCTGCGGATCGTCAGGGAGACCGTAAGCGAGCTCCGGATGCTGCGCGGATAGGTGCGGGTCCTTTCGGACGGTTTACTTAGTTTTAAAAGATCACATCAGATAGGGGCTCTTTTCCGTCGCGAAAGGAACCTCTTTTTCATCGAAGTCGCAGGCAACGGAGATCAGGTTGTAGAATCCGGCGCCGTTTACGATGGTGAAGCCGCGGCCGTAGTTCCGTTTCCTCCGCAGGTTGACCAGATACAGCATATCTCCGCCGCCCTCCATCGGATCGATCCGGTTCCGGGTCTTTTCCGTAATGACCGTGAGGTACAGGTGCGGATTGATCTTGACGAATTCAGCCGGCTCCTCAAAGAAGATCCTGCCCCAGCGCTCGTTCCGGCTCACGACGTCGTCAATGGCCTCCTGTCCGGCGTCCTCCGGCAGCGGCTGCATGTTGTGGAGGGAACTGCGCATATAATGTTCCGAGACGTAGATATGCGTGATGTTGACGTAGGGAGAGTAATGCCAGCAGAACTTTCTGCCTGTGACCTCCGAGGTAAAGCCGTGGCGGCGGAAGGGCAGCGGCTCGCCGTCTTTGAGGATCGCGCCGAAATAAAAACGCTCATTGCAGAGGCCCTGCCGGTACGGTTCTTCTGACGTGACCACCAGCGTTGCCAGGCGGGCATGCTCATCCAGTACATAGGTACAGCAGCAGTTGTCCTTAAGGAACATGGCCAGCCATACCTCGTCGTCCGCGTGGAAGCAGTCGCAGTGATATTCCTGAAGCGGCCTGCCGGCTTCTCCGAAGAGCACGCGGTTGTCGCCGGTAAAGCGGAGATAGTGATCCGGCAGACGGTCAAAAGAAAGATGATAGGCACTGCCTGAAATTCCCTGATGCGGCAGCGCGATATAACGGCGGCGGCTGGAAGGTTCTTCCGGGGGCGCCGCTTCTTTTTGCGGCACATAGGCCGGGAGATCCTCTTCTTTCGTATTCACGATATAGGGAGAGGGTTCCGCTTCCTCCGGGACCTGCTCATCCGTGGCTTCACAGAAAGCGCGGAAGAAACCGTGTTCCACCTGCCCGTTCTTTCCCATACTGAAGGTGCGGCCCGCGTCGGCGCCTCCTGCCGGATCCGCGAGGAATACCAGGTTGTTGCCCCCCGCGGAAGGATCCACGCGGTTCATATTGTCTTCCACGAAGCTGAAAAGGTAGATCCCTTCCCGGATCCGGATGCAGAGAGACGGCTCTTCATACAGAAGATCATCGTGCGGGATCCCGGGGTAGTATTCCTGTCCGGGGACCCAGTGGACCGGATTCATGCCCGGCGTCCGTACCACGGACCGGGCCCGGACGGTGCGCTCGGTCTGATAGATATGCATATTGACAAAACCGCCGGAATAATGCCAGATCAGTTTCTTCCCCACCATATCCCTGGTAAAGCCGTGGCGCTTTTCGGGGAGCTCCCGGTTCGGGCGGCGGATCGCGCCGAAATACGCCGTAACGTCCACCAGGCGCGGCCGTTTCGGATACGCGCCGAGGACGGATCTCAGCATCGTTACCAGATCGTTCTTTTCATCAATGACCAGGGTGATGCAGGTGGGACGTTCTGTTCCTGACAGCACGGAAGCCAGGAAATACATGCCGTCTCCCGCATCCAGGCATCCGTATTTGTCCCAGTGCAGCGGCCCGTCCATCAGCCGCCATTCCACCACTTCACCGTCCGTGAAATGCAGCCGGATCTCCATGCCGTTATCCATTGCCAGGCGGAGGTCCTTTCCTTTCAGCGCGTCGTCCGTATGAGGAAGGTATTTGCCGGACGTCAAAAAAGGATATTTCTTTTCTTCAGCCATTTTTTCATCCTCCATATATGATTGATCCTGTAATGCGTGTATCATGCTGATTCTATTATGCGCTTATGAGTTGTTCTTGTCAAATAATGTCACTGATGCTATACTGAAAATGATTGGTATTAGAGAAAGCGAGCGGATCATGAATTATATAGTACTTGATTTGGAATGGAACCAGGCCGCATACAAGGTGGATGAAGAGGAAGAGATCCCGTTTGAGATCATTGAGATCGGCGCGGTGAAGCTGAATGACAAGGCGGAAAAGATCGATCAGTTTTCCTGCCTGATCCGGCCGCAGATCTACCCCTTCCTCCTCAGGAGGACGAAAGAGATCACGGGCCTCAGAGACGATGACCTGGACCGGGACGGTATATATTTTGAAGACGCCGGACAGCAGTTCCTGGACTGGTGCGGGAAAGATTATATTTTCTGCATCTGGGGGCCGTCGGACCTGACGCAGCTGGAACGGAATCTCGCGTATTACGACATCCGGATCCCCTGGAAATATCCGCTGAAATATCTGGACGTGCAGAAGCTTTACGCGCTGCAGATGAAAGAGGGAAAGACCCGCAGGACGCTGGAGTATGTGATCGGCGCCATGGAGATCCCTGTGGACGGACCCTTCCACCGGGCGATCGAGGACGCGGAGTATACCGCGCAGGTCTTCCGGAGGATCGACCGCGAGCATTATGAGTCCTTCTTCTCCGTGGATTATTACCGGATCCCGAAAAACCGTTTTGAGGAAGCCACCTTTTATTTTGAGACCTACTCAAAATATGTTTCGCGGAAGTTCAATCTGAAGGAAGAGGCGGTCAAGAACCGCCGCGTCCGGGAGATGCCCTGTCTGTACTGCAGGCGGCAGATGAAAAAAGAGATCAACTGGTTCTCTGACGGCGGGCACAGCTACTTCGCGCTGGCTACCTGCAAGACCCATGGACTGATGAAGGGCCGGATCCGCATCAAGACCACGGAAAACTATGACGGCGTCTTTGCGGTAAGGACCATCAAGCCCTGTTCGGAAGAGGATCAGGCGTCCATTGTGAAGAAGAGGGAGAATCTGACCGCGAAGCGGAGAGAGCGCAGGAAAAAGGAATCCAGCGCGAAAAAAGCCAGAGCGGAAGCGGAGAACAATAAGAAAAGCGCGGCAAAGCAGACAGAAAAGAAACAGAAGCAAGCCGGAAGACCGGAATAAGGAGAAACGATGGCGATTTTAGTTACCGGAGGCGCCGGATACATCGGCAGCCATACCGTGGTCGAACTTCAGAACGCGGGCGAAGATGTGGTAGTCATTGACAACCTCGTAAATTCCAGCGAGGAAGCATTAAAGCGTGTAGAACGTATTACCGGGAAACCGGTCCGGTTTTACCGGGTGGACATCCGTGACCGGGAAGGCCTGAACGAAGTGCTGGACAAAGAGTCCATTGACCTCTGCATCCACTTTGCCGGCCTTAAGGCGGTGGGTGAATCCGTCAGCAAGCCCTGGGAATATTATGACAATAATATCACCGGGACGCTGACCCTGGTGGACGTCATGCGCGCCCACGGCGTAAAGAACATCATTTTCTCTTCCTCAGCCACGGTGTACGGAGACCCGGAAAAGGTCCCCGTGACGGAGGATATGGAAAAGCGGCCCTGCACGAATCCCTACGGCTGGACCAAATCCATGCTGGAGGAGATCCTGAAGGATATCCAGTTCGCGGATCCGGAATGGAACGTGGTGCTCCTCCGGTATTTTAACCCCATCGGCGCGCATGAAAGCGGGACCATCGGGGAAAACCCGCGGGGCATTCCCAACAATCTGATGCCGTACATCACGCAGGTCGCCGTAGGGCGCCGGCCCCAGCTGAATATTTACGGAAATGATTACGATACTCCGGACGGCACCGGCGTCCGGGACTATATCCATGTGGTGGACCTGGCGAAGGGCCACGTCAGCGCGGTCCGGAAGATCCGTGAAAACGTGGGCTTTGAGATCTATAACCTGGGTACCGGCGTAGGCTACAGCGTTCTGGATGTGGTACACGCCTTTGAAGAGGCAAACGGCGTCCGGATCCCGTACGAGATCTGCGCGCGGAGGCCCGGGGACATCGCCGTCACCTATGCGGATCC
>CADCQD010000159.1 GCA_902803485.1 uncultured Eubacteriales bacterium
GCTTTCCAGATAATGCATACCCTCCGTTTTGGCCTTCAGGATCTGTTCCGGGGAACACCGCTTCAGCCGCTCTCCGGCAAGTTCATTGAACTTGTTTGTGAATATCCAGTCCCCCGAGGCGGGATAATCGATCGTATACCCGACATCAAAGAAAATCACTTTCTTATCTGATAATATCTTATGCATGATCCACCTCACGTTGTTCCTGTTTTACTGGTCCAGCTGCCGCCGGCTCTCCCGATTTTCGAAATCAGTTCCAGGTCTTCCATCTGCCCGGCACGATTTTTTGATCAGTTCCAGGTCTTCCATACGTCCGGCTGATAGCCGACCGTCGCCTGTCTGCCGTTCCGGACGACCGGCTGCTTCAGGACGGACTGGTTTTCCTGCACCTTCTGCATTCTGTCTTCCGCGGAAATGTATTTGATCAGCGTCAGAAGATCCTTGTCCCTGGCGTTTTCATCGATCATATTCTCCAGACCGCCGACGGCCTGCATTACGGACTGAAACTCGCCTTTACTTAAGCCCTTTTCCAGCAGATCCACCGATTGAAACTTAATTCCGCGTTCCTTGAAGAAACGCTCTGCCTTCCGCGTATCACTGCTTTTCTTTGTACCGAAAATCTGTATGTTCATTTTTACCTTTTATCACTTTCTTTATTTCTATTTCTGGATAGTGTTCTTTATTTCTGTTTCCGGATCGTGCCGCCTGGTATTGTACCACTATCGCCCCTGGTGTTACTTCGCCATGGCCTCAAGTGTTTCTCCGGTCAATCGGTACATTGTCCAGTCATCCATCGGAACGGCGCCGAGGGACAGGTAGAAATCGATGCTTGGCTGATTCCAGTCCAGGCAGGACCATTCCAGGCGGCCGCAGCCTCTTTCCACCGCGATCTGCGCGAGTTTCTTTAACAGCGCCTTTCCGTATCCCCTGCCTCTGTATTCCGGGAAGACGTACAGGTCCTCCAGATAGATCCCGGCCCTCCCGAGAAAAGTGGAGAAATTGTGGAAGAAAAGAGCGAATCCCACCTCTTTGCCGCCATCGCATACGAAGAGTACCTCCGCCTTCCTTTTTTCAAAGATCCATTCCCTCAGGAGTTCCTCCGTTGCCACCACCTGGTCGGACATTTTTTCATAGTTCGCAAGCGCGCGGATAAACTTCAGGATCAGGGGACTGTCTGTTTCTTCCGCAAATCGAAATGTCATAGTTTCTTCCTCATACTGATTGTTTCGTCAATGATCTTATGGATATCCCGGTTTTCATATGCTCCGGTACGAATTTATTGTATCACAGGAATTTAGATTTTGACAGTCTACCTGTGGAATGCTATAATCAATCCAAATACTGAACTTACACAGACTGCAGCGCATCGATCCTGATGACGCCGCATAAAAATACGGAGCAGAGCATACAAATGGACATTCTTTCTGTATTGAAATTATTGGGCGGTGTCGGCCTTTTCCTCTTCGGTATGACTACGATGAGCTCGTCGCTGAAAAAGCTGGCGGGTTCCAGTCTGGGCCAGATCCTGGAGCGGCTGACCACCGCAAAAAGCAAAGCGGTCGGAGCGGTCAAGGGCTGGGGCCTCGGCGCCGGCGTCACAGCCATAATTCAAAGTTCGGCAGCTGTCACGATCATGCTGATCAGCTTTGTCAACGCAGGCCTGATGACGCTTTCCCAGGCAGTGCCTGTGGTGCTCGGATCCAACGTCGGCAGCACCGTAACGGCCCAGATCCTGCGTCTTGGCGACCTCGGTTCCGGCTCCCTGGCGCTTCAGCTTCTGAAGCCCTCTTCCTTTGCGCCGGTCCTGGTGGTGACAGGCGCCTTTATCCTCCTTTTCTCCAAAAAGAAACGTGTCAAGGATATCGCGGAGATCGTGATCGGCCTGGGCGTTCTCTTCTATGGCATGACGATGATGGAAGCCGTCTTCGAACCGCTCCGCGAAAATGAAGCCTTCCATTCATTTTTTACTTCCTTTGAGAATCCCTTTATCGGCATTCTGACCGGTCTTGTCCTGACCGCCCTGATCCAGAGCTCCAGCGCATCCGTCGGTATCCTGCAGGCACTCTCAGCGACCGGCAATGTGACCTACGGAATTGCGATCCCTATCATCATCGGCCAGAACATCGGTAAATGCCTCACCACGATCCTCGGCAGTGTCGGAGCGAACCGCAAGGCGAAGCGCGTCAGCCTGACCTACCTTTTCTTCAACATTTTCGGCGCGCTCTTTTTCACCATACTGATCTACGGCCTGTACTATACCGTCGGACTGAGATTCTTCGCCAAGACGGTCAACCGTGGTAATATCGCGGACCTGCACCTGATGTTCAACCTGATCACCAGCCTCATCCTGCTGCCATTCTCCGATAAGCTGGGATCTTACATGGAAAAACTGCTCCCGGACAACGCACCTACGGACGAAGACCGCGAATTCGCGAAGCTGGACGATCTTTTACTGAACACGCCGGGCATCGCGCTGCAGCAGTGCCGCATGCTGATGCGCCGTATGAGCGAAAGGATCGTGGAAAACTAC
>CADCQD010000160.1 GCA_902803485.1 uncultured Eubacteriales bacterium
ACTTCATAGGTCTCCGGATCCCAGGGACCGAATACGTTGCCTTCCGTGGCCTGCTGCAGATGTCCCAGCTTATAGAACACACTGCCGGTGACAGACTCTACGTCATAATTATTCATGCACCACAGGGTGATATCAAGCGCATGGGTGCCGATATCGATCAGCGGGCCGCCGCCCTGCAGGGCTTTGTTCGGGAATACACCCCAGGTAGGTACACCGCGGCGGCGGATGGCATGCGCTTTGCCGTAGTAGATCTCACCCAGATCGCCGGCTTCGCAGGCCTTCTTCAGGTTCTGAACTTCCGGACGGAAACGGTTCTGGTAGCCGATGGTGAACTGCTTGCCGCTGGCCTTCCACGCGTCCAGCATCTTCTGCGCGTCCTCTGAGCTGTGGCTCATGGGCTTTTCACAGTATACATGCTTCTTCCTGGCAAAGGCTTCTACTGTGATCTCGCAGTGGCTGACGTTCGGGGTGCAGACGTGAACCACGTCCACGTCGGGATTCGCGCAGAGTTCATGATAATCTTCGCAGACCTGCGCGCCGGGTACGCCATACTCTTCCGCCGCTTTCTGCGCACGCTCCGGAATAATGTCACAAAATGCCACGACCTCGCAAAGGTCACTGTTTGCCTTCATTGCGGGCAGATGCTTCTGGTTAGCGATGCCGCCGCAGCCTACGATACCGATTCTCAGTTTTTCCATTTCATTTCTCCTTTGTTTTGTGTAAATATGTGCCGGTTCCCGTATTGCGCCAAGCAGGATCAAAGCTCGATCTCCGCGCGCAGCCGTTCATCCAGACAGTTTCCACCCGCGTAAACCAGATATTTACCGGGCTCTATCACCTTTTTCCCTTCATCTTCCATGTAGATCTCAAGATCGCAGGGATTCACTGTAAATTCCGCCTTTTTGCTGCCGCCGGCCTTAATATCATGCAGACGCTCGAAGCCGATGAGCCTGCGCTTCGGATGCACGGTCTTCGATTCCGATACACGCTGAATATACAGCTGCGCGACCTCATCTCCCGTAACATCTCCTGTATTTACCACCTCCACACTGGCCTTCAGTCCGCCGCATGCGCACTTTTCCACACGCAGATCCTTATAATCAAATGTGGTGTAGGACAAACCGTAGCCGAAGGGATACAGCACCGGTTTGTCAAAGTACCGGTAAGTCCTGGGGTGGTTGATGAGATCGTAATCCTCAAGAGGCGGGAGATCCTCATCGCTTTTGTACCAGGTCATAGGCAGGCGGCCCGCCGGATTCGTTTCTCCAAAGATCACTGACGTCAGGCCGTTGCCCAGATCCTGGGAACCGGTGGCGCAGGTCAGGATGGCGGGTACATGTTCCTGCATCCAGTTAATGGCGTAGGGATAGTTCGCGATCACAGCGACTGCTGTGTTCGGATTCGCCTCATAGACCGCTTCCACCAGTTTTTCCTGCAGCGGGATCATTTCGATCGTATCCCGGTCGATCTCTTCCTTCGCGTTTACCACCGGGTTGCAGCCCACGGCTACGATGACCTTTTTTACTTTCTTTGCCAGTTCCTTCGCGCGTTCCAGTCCGCTCGAAACCATTTCCACCTGTATGGTTACGGCTTCTTTTTCAGATCCGATCCACGCAGTTACGAAATTGCCGCCCTCTCTCTTAAAATACTTCGGGTCTTTTCTTCTTAAGGGATCGGTCCTGAGTTTTCCGTCTTCCACATATACATTGCGGTTTCCAAAGCAGTGCAGCTTGATCCCGCATTCCTCATCATTCCAGTATTTGGAAAGCCCGATGCTGTTCGCGCATCTCGGATCATCCAGGCGTACCGCGTCGGCGGTGCCGATCGTAAAGCTTTCCATCACGTACCAGGCAAACGGTTCCTCCGATGCCAGGCTGATGCTGCCGTCAGCACCCGGTGTAAGATATTTTCTGTACGCGGGAGCGTAAAGGAAATTGCTGCCGGAGCCCCAGTTCATCTGCTCCAGGATCAGCGCGTCTTCCGCCTTATCCACTAAAACAAGGTCCACAGGAGCGGTCGATCCCCTGCCCCAGCCGCCTGCGGGAGGTTCGCTCGCGCCTACATATTGATCTCCGATCTTGAAGCGCACGCGGTTCAGACCGTTGTCATAAGGCACTTCATGATGCATCTTCTTTTCCAGGCCGGCCTTCAGCGTCACCTTATAGGTAGGTTTGCCGCCGTACCAGTCCATATACCAGCTGTCCGCGATATGGCCGATCACGGCAATATCATCATCTTTACGGAAGGGCAGGAAACTGTTCTCATTTTTCAAAAGTACACAAGACGCTTTGCTCACGTCGAGGGAGATCTTCCTGGCCTCATCCGTACCCACGTCTGACATATCCAGCTCCGCGTACGGGTCCTCCGGATCAAACGCGCCCTGGCGGATCAGTTCTGTCATCGTGCAGATGACAGATTTGTCGATCTCTGCTTCTGTGATAAGTCCGCGCTCAAAGGCTTCCTTTGCGGATCTCTCGACCAGATCCGGCTCATCCAGCATGGAGTCCACGCCGGCTTTCACACCTTCCGCCAGCGTTTCCGCGTGTGTCTCGAAATAATGATGCAGATCCACAGTCTGGCAGAAATCCAGACCGTCTGTCATGGCAAAATTCAGGCCCCACTGATCTTTTAAAATATCCTGCACTTCATGGTTCAGCATTGCCGGCAGATGATTGATCTCATTGTAGGCCGTCATCACGGCTTCCGCATGTCCCTCCAGTGTGCAGTAACGGTATGGCTCCAGTTCATAATCATATTTCACCTTGTCGCTGATATCGAAACTGTCATAGCAGCGCCGCCATTCCTGGTTGTTCGCGTAGAAATGCTTCATCACAGCTGCAGTACGGACGCGGTCGCCGCGTTCGCCCGGTTTTACAGGAGAACCGTCATAATTATGCTCATCCTGCATGCCGATGATATAGGCAGAAGCCATTTTCCCGGTCAGGTACGGATCCTCTCCGTAGCCTTCCTCATTTCTTCCCCAGCGGGGATCCCGGCAAAGATCCACGGTAGGCGCGAGACGCCCGTGGCCGCGTTTGCTTACCGCATTCGCAAATGCGCGGGATTCTTTTCCCACAATATCGCCGGCCTTACGGATCAGCTCTCTGTCGAAGGTCCCTGACATGCCGATGGGCTGGGTAAAGGAGGTCGTTGGTGTCGGAGGATATAATTCACCGTCACCGGATCTCGCCTGTACGCCGTGGGCACCTTCGCCGCCGGTACAGGATTTCATAATACCCAGGCGTTCATTATTCACACCCATGGAAAAGCAGCCGAATTTCTCTTCCAGTGTCATCTGTGACACGATCCATTCCGCCCGTTCTCTGACAGAAAGCTTCGTATCATATAAAGGGGTATTCTTATCCATAATATACGTCTCCATTATATCGTTTTCACGATTCAAACACTACAGCCTTTCCGGTCCTTGCGGATTCCCGGAAAGCATCCATGATCAGAAGATCCCGCCGTACCTGGGGAATCGTAATCTCGAATTCTCCGCCGGTCTTTATGGCTTTTACATAGCCTTTGAACCAGTCGAATTCATCTCCCGGAACTTCCGGAAGGGGTTCTTCATAAAGAAGGCCCGGCTCCGGCGGGCCAAAGGAACGGGTGGGCCCCGCGGAGGTCATGGTGATCTTTCCCGGAACATTTTCCAGCAGGTGCCGGGTCCTGACGATCTTCCGCGTCTCCTGCATACCATTCACAAAATCGATGTCGAGAATGGCCGTACCCGTATCTCCGCAGGCCAGCCAGCCCCGCTTCGGTGTCAGGAAGTAAGTGCCCAGCTCGATCTCCGCAGTCATGCCGCTCTCAAATTTAAAGACCAGCAGGAAGTAATCATCCACATCCTGATTGATCACCTTTTTAATATCCGCGTATACGGAGACCACCTTTTCCTCCGTCATGTTCAGGATCTGGTCAATGAGGTGGATGCCCCAGTCATAGAGCATGCCGCCGCCCATCTCCGGGTAAATATGCCAGTCGTGCATATTGCCGTTCACGCCGTACATCATGGAGCGTACCAGATAAGGCTTGCCGATCAGGCCCTGCTGAAGCACTGCTTTGATGGGAAGATAGTCCCGGTCGTGACGCCGCTGCTGGTGCACCGTGAACCGGACGCCGGCTTTCTCCGCTTCCGCTGTCATCTCATCGAAATCCGCCACTGTCAGCGCCGCGGGCTTTTCACAGATGATATTCTTTCCCGCCCGGGCTGCCTTGATGGAGGCTTCCTTGTGCAAAGGATTCGGAACTACGATCAGAACCGTATTCACTTCCGGATCCGAGATCAGTTCATCCATCTCCGTATACTTTTTCACACCCTCCGGCGCGTCATCCATCTGGGACGGAACAATGTCGCAGATGGCCGTCACCCGGATCTCCGGAAGCCGGCGCAGCAGATTCATATGTTCATGTCCCATAAAACCGTATCCGAGAATTCCGATTTTTATATCAGTCATTTGATTTCCTTCCTGCCGAAGCGGTTTCCGTCCGGCATCTTCGCATGTTGTTCTTCTGATGATCAGCCGGCAGACGCCCGGATGGCAGACATAATGATGTTGCCCTTCAGCTCAGATACCGGCGCGGATCTGGAGCAGTCGCAGATGATCTTCTTAAATCCCTGTAAAAGCGGCCCGTACGCGTCCGCGTGACCCAGGATCTGGATCAGCTTCACGCCGGCGTTTCCTACATTCAGATCCGGCCAGATCAGAACGTTGGCCTTACCTGCTACCGCGCTTTCCCGTTTGACCTTCTTTTCAGCAACTGCCGGTACAATGGCAGCGTCCAGCTGGAATTCACCGTCCAGAAGAAGATCCGGGCGCTTTTCCTGCGCCAGCTTCACCGCCTCTCTGACCTTATCGATCAGAACGCCCTGGCCGGAGCCGAGGGTAGAATAACTGATAAAAGCGCACCTGGGTTCCCAGTTCAGAAGAGCCTTCACGGTCTCGCAGGCGCTGATGGCAATGTCCGCCAGCTGTTCTGCCGTCGGGTTCGCGCACACGGCGGAATCTCCCACCGCCAGAAGCTCGCCCTCTGATCCCTGAAATCCCGGGATCTCGCAGAGGCCGATGCTGGACACAGTGGAGATGCCCTCCTTCAGACCGATGATCATCTGACCAGCCAGAAGCACGTCCTCCGTGGTGTAATTGATGCCGGCGAAGGTCACATCCGCTTCTCCCGCCGCCTGCATCACCATGGCAAAGTACAGCGGATCCTGCATCCGGCGGGCCAGCGCCTTCTCCTTGAGCCGGGTATCCGGAAGCGCCACGTATTTCGCGATCAGATCCGCCTTCAGCGTTTCATCCTGAAGATCCGCGTAGATAAACCTCTCCGGATCGTAACCCCGTTCTGAAGCCAGGCTCCGCAGTTTTTCACTGTCGCCTGCCAGGATCGCGTAAATGCAGCCTTCCGCCGCGCACTCATACGCCGCCTGCATCATTTTTTCATTTTCACCTTCGGGAAAAGCCACCCGCATGGGGCGTTCCTTCGCCGCCAGGCTCAGTTTCTCCAGAATACTCATTACAGTTCCTCTTCAACTTTATCAGCCAGATCGCCGATGGTCTCGCATGCCGCCGCGTCCTGCAGCTGGATCATGACGTCCAGTTCATTTTCAATTTCAGAAACCAGGCCGACCATCAGGACAGACGCGCCGCCCAGGTCCTCCTTGAAGCGGGTTTCCGTTGTCAGTTCTTCCACATCCTTGTTGTAAAGCTGCGAAATGATCTCAAAAAGCTGCTTCTCCAGTTCGTTTCTTTCCATGATCTCTCTTCCTTTCTATGATTACAGATATTTTTCATCCAGGTCAAAGACGACCGTTTTATATCCATCCCTCTGGAAAATGGCCGCATGCACATCCAGCGGCAGTTTGTCCAGAAGATCTTTCCGGGTCTTCTTCGTGATCCCGCGGACCAC
>CADCQD010000161.1 GCA_902803485.1 uncultured Eubacteriales bacterium
CAGCTGTCCATTTCCGCGGCTTCTGTGATCTCCTGAGGAACTGTCGTGGTAAAGTAGTTGCGCATCAGGATCACGTTGAAGGCAGACATCAGAAGGTTCGGCAGGATCAGGCCGTAGATCTTATCCGTGACTCTCATCAGCTGCGACCAGACAATGTAGCTCGGGATCATGCCGCCGTTGAAGAGCATGGTAAAAAAGAGTACGAATGACAGTACTCCGCGTCCCGGCAGATCCCGCTTGGACAAAAGATAGGCCAGGAACATCGTAAGCATCATATTCAGGGTCGTGCCGATCGTCGCGACAAGCAGCGTCATCCCGTACGCCATAAGGATCTTGGTAGAGGACATCAGGAGGTACCTGTATGCCGTGAAATCGATCTCTCTGGGGATAATGGAATAGCCGTATTTATTGATGACCTCATCACTCGTAAATGAAGATACCACCAGAAGAACAAAGGGCAGCACTGCTGAAATGGTCAGCAGAATCATGATGATATTGGCGAATATACGGAAGCCTTTACCACGTCCAGCCATATGAATGCTCCTTTCCTTCTGTTAGTACAATGCACTGTCCGGCTCGATCCTGCGGACGATCGCATTGGCGATGATGACCAGAACGAAACCCAGGATCGACTGCAGGAAGCCGGCCGCGAGGGACCGGCCGATGTCATGATCCTCCATCAGCGCGCGATATACAAAGGTATCGATAGTCGTGGTGGTGGAATACAGGGATCCGGTATTCATCGGCACCTGATAGAACAGGCCGAAATCCGATGAGAACATGCGCCCCAGCGCCATGATCGTCAGGATAATGATGGTCGGCTTCAGGAGGGGCAGCGTGATCTTCGTGATCTGCTGCCAGACGCTTGCGCCATCCACCACCGCTGCCTCATAATAGGATTTGTCAAATCCGATGATCGTTGCGTAATATACGATGCTCTGGAAACCGAATCCTTTCCAGAGAGAAACGATCGTCAGGATCACCGGCCACTTTTTTGCTTCCATATACCAGTTCGGGACGCTGGATTCGGACATACCAAACGGGATCAGGATTCCCTGGTTTATGAAACCGTTCTTGTTCGCCAGAAACGCGTAGACGATATAGCCTACCAGTACCATACTGACAAGATGCGGGATCAGGATCAGGGTCTGGTATGTTTTCTTCGCGCGTTCATTCCGGATCTCTCCTAAAAGGATCGCGACAAAGATGGCCAGGATGGTACCCAGGATCAGGAAAGCAAGATTGTACCCGATCGTATTGCGGAACATGATTTTCGCCCATTTGGAGTTGAACAGATAGGTGAAATTCTTGATCCCGCACCAGGGGCTCTTCATGATGCCAAGGGCGAAGTTGTAATTCTTGAACGCAAGCGTCAAGCCCACCATCGGCATATAGTTGTTAATGATCAGATAGACAAACGAAGGAAGCGCCAGAAGATACAGGAATCTGTATTTCCGGAAACGTTTCTTTACGGATGCCTGGCTGGTTCTGTTTTTGTTTCTTGCCGGTGCCATTTTTCTTTCTACCCTTTCTTCAGCGCAAAAAAGAATATTGCCTTTGCCATTACCCTGGTGTTCTTTTATACAGTATCTGTCCTTCTGAAGGAGAACAGCCACCGGAACATGTCATTTCCCGCGTAATCCAGCAGTGCTGAATAGTGGGTCCCTACCTCATTCCTGACGTCGATCCCGAACTTTTCCAGTTCAAGGTCCGAGTATTCGTGATAATACAGGTTCTGGTTTCCCAGTTCCTTCAGCCTTGAGAAGGACAGCCGCGACCGTTTGACCGGGCACGGGAAATCACTGGCAGCGTGTGTGATATAGATCGGCATCTCAGTAAGATTATCCAGGTACTTCATTTCGCTGCCGTCTTCAAAGAAATCAAAAATCGTCGTGATCATGGCTGCGGCCGCATAAATATGGACGCCCAGGCTGAGCGACTGATACAGCGCGCCTCCGCCGTTTCCGATGAAATATATCCGGCTGGCATCCGCGTCAAGCGTACGGATCGTGTGTTCCACAAGTTCCGTCAGATTTCTGGAATAATCTTCCAGCTGGCGCTGTCCTTCCTCTCCCTGCGCGGGATGGCCGCCTAAAGGATACCAGGGAGCCATGACGTGGCACGGGAATATGCTCTGAAATTCTTCAGACGCCATCCGAAGCGGTCCCGGCCCCAGGATCTGCTCGTTGTTATCTTCGTTATTGTCGCCGAAGCACCCTGTCGCGTAGACGATGAGCGGAACCTTCTCCTGCGTCTTTGCCTGGTAATAGCAGTACGGGATGGTCAGCCCGGAGCTTCCGGTATACTCTCCGTTCAAATATCTCCGTACCTGCGGAAGGGTCGTTTCCGAGATATCCGATGCAGTAAACGCGTATCCGGGAACCCGGCAGCTGACCCGCATTTCTCCCCTGTAACCTCGTCCCCCGTATACCGGAGCATAGGGATCAGAAGATACAGCGGGTACCATCAGGCAAAGTTCATTTTCATGAACTGCTGTCAGCTTTAATGGCTTAAACTGATGTCTGACCGGTGCCATATCGGAAAATCCCGAAATCGTAAAATCGTCCGCGTCAACCGGCAGCCGGCTTGCTCCATCCTTCAGATGGATCCTGAAGCTGGTATACTTAGGCCCGAGCCGGTCATATTCGATCACTGCGCTGATCCCGTCCCATACAGGCGCCGGCAGGTCATAGCGGATCTTTTTGGATACCGCGTCTCTCCGGATATCCTTAAAGAACTCCCACGCAAGATCGGCCGCAGTGGGGGAAACCGTATGCGGGCAGTCTTTGATGGCGGCGCACCGGATGATGGGAAGCCCCTCTTCTCCAAGCATGTCGCAAATGTAATGCTCCCGTCCCAGATACTCCCTCGTTTCATGCGAATCCGCCCGCAGGCCAAAGGCCTTTTCAGGAACACTGAGCGTCTCGGAGCAGTCTTCATCAAAAGAGTACTCTTTTGTCCCGTTGATCTTTCTCCAGTTCCGGATCCCGTTCAGGCAGATCTCCCTGGTATGCGGCAGCGGCTTCAGATTCGGCGCCACCTGGGGAGGCACCTCAAATCCGGGCTGATCCACATTGAGGGGGATCACGCGGTTCACTTCACTGGTGCCGCAAATGTTGATCATTGGCATCCGGAGTTCTCCGGCTCTTCTGATCTCCTCCTCCGTACTGTCTGTACAGCCGTATTCGATCCCTAAGATGCAAACACCGGCATACACGTCCGGATGCCTGATGGCCTGCCAGCCTGCCGACGCTCCGCCAAAGGAATGCCCGGCAATAAAGATCCGCTCCCGGTCCACCGGGTAAGACGCTGTCGTCTCTTCAATGGCTTCCAGCACATGTTCATCGGAATTTCCATCCTTAGGGACAAGGACGATGAATCCGTTCCTTGCGGCAATGTGAACAAATCCCAGCGCCTCAAGCGAAAGCATCGTCACCCCCGCGTTATAAACGCAGACGATCAGCGGGCGCTTCTTAGTGGACTTCAGGACGTCTGCCGGGCAGTATACAGTTCTGGACGTCAGTTCTTCAGGATCGCCGTATACTGTGCGCTCGATCCCGCAGGCTTTCCAGTATCCGGTACGCTCCGGCACGTCATCGGTATTATAGACCAGAGAGCTCTCGATCCTTGTTTTGATCATTTCCGCATAGGAATCCGTCACATAGGATCCCACAGAAAAATTCTCATCGCCCATGCGCCGCATGAGATCCCAGGGAGTCGTATTGATCTGCGGGATATACGTATGCCACCATTCTCTAAGATCTTTTCTCATTCCGTCTGTCCTCTCAGCCCATCGGCTTTACCCATCTGTCCAGTTTCGATTCCAGTCCAAAATAATCCAGCGCCCGCTCAATGAAGATATCAACGAATCTCCATTCATGTCCATAGCCGTCGATGGTTTCAAAGTATGATTTCAGACCCAGTTCTTCCGTCCTCTGCCTGAAGCCTTTAAAAGCTTCATATGCGAGGTTGTCGTCCGTGCCGCAGGCCCCGTAGATGTCGGGACAGACCGGACTGTTTTTCAGATCTGCGAGCCGGTCCCATAAATTCTCATAGGATGCGGCGAACGCGTCAAAGCTGGGGAAGATCTCCATATATTTCTTATATAAAGGTCTGTTATGATCCATATGGTAATAGTCCTGAGCCGCCGCACCCAGAACAGCGACACCGGCAAACTTATCCGGGTGATTGACCGCGTATTTTAACGCGCCTTCTCCGCCCATGGAAAAACCGCTGATATAGTTATCCTCCCTGCGGTCAGATGCCGGATACCAGTGATAGATCATCGGCATCAGTTCTTCTGTAAGATAATCAAATGCCTGAAAATGATTTCCGAACATCTCGCAGTTGGAGTATCTGCTGTTGCTTACTGACGGCATCACAACGATCAGGTTCCGCTCCAGCGCGTAGGTCTCGATCTTGGTACGCCTCAGCCATGTGGAAGAATCATCGCTGCCGCCGTGAAGAAGCCAGAGCACTTTAAACTTTTTGTTGGCCTGATAGTATTCTTTCGGGGACGTCCCGTACGGAACATCCGGAACAATGATATGCGTCGTATGTGCGCCCTGAAGGGAAGGGCTGGAACTGTTCAATTCGATCACTGCCATAGTCTGTCACCTCACACATTTTCCAGGAAGAAATCAAGCACCCGACGGATATAAAGGTCAACAAAGGTGTAATTATGCCCATAATCCTTCCGGATCTCAAACGTTGCTTTTAACCCGATGTTTTTGACGTACTCCCGCATTTCGAGCCAGGCTTCATAGCTGATGTCCATTTCGCCGATACCGAAAAGAAGTCTCGGGGGATCCGGCATCTTCGCGAGGTCTTTCATCCTGTCATACACATTTTCATAGGAATCCAGATACTCTTCCAGTTCTCCCCGTTCATGGGCCATAAGCATCTTCTTACCGGTCGGATTCAGCGGGATCTCCTCCAGCGGAACATGCATATTGACAGCCGCCACACCGATGGCCGCGGCAGCCCCGAACTTCTCCGGCTGATTCACCGCGTACATAAGTGCTCCCTGGCCGCCCATGGAAAAGCCGCAGATAAAGTTGTCCTCCCGCCGGTCAGAAACCGGAAACCAATGATACACGAGAGGCATCAGCTCTTCCGTCAGGTAATCGTACATGTTAAAGCTGAGGAAGTTTCCTTCCTTTGAGCTCCAGTTGGAGTACGCGGAGCCCATGGCCGAAGGCATCACGACCACCAGATTCCTTTCACAGGCGTACCGTTCTATATTCGTATACCGGATCCATTCCGTGGCGTCTCCTCCGCCCCCGTGAAGGAGCCAGAGAACTTTATATTTTTCATTGCTCGAATAAAACTCCTTCACGCTCTTTCCCATAGGAGGATTCGGCAATATCATCATCACCTTCGTATTCGTGCCCAAGCATCTGCTTGCTATATTCATTGACTGAATCGCCATTTTCTTTTCTCCTGTCATTCTTCCGGATAAACCGGTTTTCGCGTCAACGGAAGCCACTCATCCATTGCTGCTCCTAAACTATGATCCCACAACGGCATTTCATGGCCGTATCCTTCCATGACTTTCATCTCAGCCACAGCGCCGGAATCCTTCAGGATCTGATATTCTGCCTTCATCCAGTCCAGAATGATTCCCTCTTCACTTCCGCAGATCAGCGTAAAGTCCGGATACTCCAGGCCATCCGCCAGACCCTTTTTCAAAATATAGCTCAGATCATAAATCGAACCGTCAAGCTGATCCGGCGGTAAAAAAGTTTTTTCATAGATCCTCAGAGGAGACTCCCCCCGGGACAGGATCCCTTTCAAAAGATCCAGATTCAGGCCGATGGGAACCCCGCCGGAGATATCGATACAGGCCCTGTACAGATCCGGCCTGCGAATGGCCGCCGCCAGCGCTCCGCTTCCGCCCATGGCATAGCCCATAATG
This sequence comes from uncultured Eubacteriales bacterium, assembly GCA_902803485.1. GTDB lineage: Bacteria > Bacillota > Clostridia > Lachnospirales > Lachnospiraceae > UBA1267. Next base: position 5,918 of record CADCQD010000161.1, read on the forward strand.
AAATTGTCATTTCTTTCGGGGGAAGAAGCAAACAGCGACTGAACGACCTTCGGAAGCTCGTCCGTAAGAAAAGTCCCGCTTTTTACCCCGTAATCCGTATCCAGAAAGAAACTGTTGGGAAGGGAAGGAAGCACAAGCATGACACAGTTCCTCTGGGCATAGGCCTCCGCATTTGTATACCTGATGACCGTGCTGTCGTCCTCCCCGCCGCCATGAAGCAGGTAGATGGTCTGGAAACGCATCTTCTTATCATAAGGAAACCGTCCCTCTCTCCCGCTCACAGTCATCATATCCGTAGGAAACACGATCGTAACATTTACAAACGATCCAAGTATCTCAGAACGATAATTAAGCTTCATCAATCCCATTGTTCCATCCCCGTATGTGTGAACCGGAACGCACAGTTCACGCGCGCCCGGCCACATAATATGATACCGGACGGAAAAAGGCAGCTGCCCTTTTCCGCCCGCATTCATTCATGCTTTATTCAGCGTTCCGGTTATTACTTCGCGAGGAACTCATCAAACTGAGCCTGCATTGCGGCGATCACTTCGTCGATTCCCGCATTCTTCAGTTCTTCATTAAACTTCGCAATGGTTCCTTCTACATCTGCATACTGACCATAGAGCAGGCCTCCGCGGTATTCCTGTACGACCGCGCGGCAGGCAGCCAGCTGGTCAAATACTTCGGTGCTGTCAAAGACAAAGCCCATACCCTTTGAGTACTTCACGTTCGGATCCGTCCAGTGCGCGATCAGGTCCTTATACGCATCTGCGCTGGTGGTCTCAAACGGATGAGTCAGGCACATATTCGGGAACCACCAGGGAGCGATCATCTGCCAGCCGGCGTTCTCAGCAGAAATGCCATCCGCATACCATGCGCATCCGTTTTCATCAACGGTGTACATATCGCCTTCAACACCAAGCGCAAGGAAGTTCGCGACCTTCTCATCTGTCATGCAAAGGTAGATGAACTTCATCGCCGCGTCAGGGTTCTTACAGCCTGTAGAAATCTGCCAGCCGCCGGAAATGCAGGCGTTGCTGCCGACCAGATCCTCTGTAAGCTTGAATGTGCACAGATCATAGATGCTGGTGTGGTTCGTCGACTGAGATGCCGCGTAAACCAGTGAAGGAGTCTCATAAGCTACAGCGCCGCGGCCGCCCTCATCGATTGAAGGCGGGAATGTCTGTACCGGATCATCCCAGAAATAGCCTTTTTCTTCCCAGTCTCTGGCCATTAAGCAATAGTTCTTGAAATCCTCAGTCTCGTAATAATTCACGATCTGCGTTTCATCGACGCCACGGTTCATCAATACACCGATAAGGTTATCGTCGCCAAGGCTGTCTACGCCCATCAGAGCCTTCAGAAGCATATCGCCGATCCAGGCCATTTCAGGATGCAGTGCTTCGGCCTTTGCCATCATATCCTGCAGTTCATCAAGTGTGATCAGTTCGCCTTCCTTATCCGCATAACCGACTTCCTCGGCAATATCCTTACGGATCGTATAAACCTCAAAATTGGAGAACGCATCCGCATCAGGCATGGAATACAATTCACCGTTGACCTTGCAGGTATCATAAACTGCTGAAGGATACATTTCCCAGAGCTCCGGATATACGTCCTTATACTTCTCCAGAGAAATGCACTGTCCGGTTCTCACAAGCTCCGGAACTGTCGTATACCATCTGCTGGTATAAAGGTCGATACCGTTCTCCGCATCCGTCAGCATCAGAGGAAGACGGGTAGCACGTTCGCCAATGGCGATCGGAACCAGTTCAGCCTTAAATCCAGCGTTGATGGAAACAAGGTAATCATTCAGCGCGCCCTGGACCTTATCCCGGTTTGCCTGTTCGTCCGTAAAACTGTTGACCTCCATGGAAACTACCGGCCACTTTTCCGGATCCGGATCAACGACCAGCTCTCCATCCTTTACCTCTGCAGCAGGCGCTTCCGCATCTGCTTCTTTTGTCTCCGCAGGAGCCGGCTGAGCCTGCTCTCCCGCAGGTGCAATACAGGCAGCCAGGCTGAAAACCATCACAGCCGCGAGTATCAATGCTAATAACTTCTTCATGGAACCCTCCTTTTAGATATCATAATATTTTACAAGCCGCTACCAGGCTGTAAATACAACAAAAGATATTCATGGTAGTAATTCAGGAGATCAATCACCCTCCGGCAGAATTCTGTTGATCGCGAACTCACTCAGATCCCCGCGGGTTTTGATGACAGAATACGCAAAAGGACCGGTATTGCAGGAAATAATTCTCTTCGTAACAAATATCGGAACGTCCTCAGAAATATTCAGGAACTTCTTCGTTGCTTCATCCGGAACCGCCGGCGTGATCTTATCCTCCGTCCTGATGTTGCGGATATGATATTTTTCACGCAGGATCTGATAAATATTTTCATTCATCAAACCAGGCACATTCAGCCCCGGCGTATACTCCGGATTCACATAAGTCTCTCTGTAATCAAAAATCGTTTTCCCATCCAGTGACGTACTGCTGATGATCAGATAGATCATACTTCGAGTTTCAATTTGAAGGATCCTCGCGATCGACTCTGCAGCCTCCACCACTTCCACAGACGGCGCGACACTCATCAATCTTGTATAAGGCGCCGTAATATAAAACGTCGCGGAGTGCAGGCTGAAACTTGCTTTATTACGGTAATTCCCCAACTGCTTTTCCGATACAATGGATCCCTTTCCCTGGACCGTTTTTACGATCCCGTCCTCCCGCAGCAGAGAAACGACGTGCCGTACAGTAGTGCGGCTGCACCGG
>CADCQD010000162.1 GCA_902803485.1 uncultured Eubacteriales bacterium
ACTGCTTCTGTATCAATGCTGAATATCTCGATCTCATGTCCGCACTGCGGACAGGTTTTCTCCATGATCCTGATCTGCGGCTTACCCTGGCATCCTTCCATGATCATATACATCGCCTCCTCATTAGCTGCGCGGGACTGCGCCGTCCCGAATGATGATGCTCTGCAGGATCCCGCGCACCTCATTTTCTATCAAATGCAGATACCGGATCCGGTCCAGCGTCTTTACCGCCTCTTCCGCGCCGAGGCGGATCTCGCCGGGATCAGTTCCTTCCATGCCGAGCGCGCGGCGGAGATTATACTCCAGCCAGTCCACCCAGGTATAGGAAATACCGAACAGCTCGTCATAGGCCCGGAAGCCGTTGTCATAGGCACTGAGATAGCCCTTGAAAAAGGCTTCCAGATTTTCCTTCCGAAAGTTTCCTGTGGCGGTCCCCGCCCACTGCAGGGAAAGGTCCAGGCAGGCGGAAACCGGATTGCCATAGTCCAGACACTCCAGATCGATCACATGGGGTTCACCCTCGTACCACATGACGTTCTTCGGATCCATGTCATCATTGCAGATGCTTCTCACGGGCGGCAGTTTCTGCCGGGCTTCGTTCAGGCTCTGCACTGCATATTCCAGAAGATCCATGTCCGCTTCCAGCAGCTTCGCCAGAGGATCCTTTCTTTTTTGAGCTTCATCCAGATAAAACCGGAAATCCGCTTCAAACAATTCCGGGGCTGCCGGTTCTGTCCGTTCCGGCCGGATCCCGTGGATCCTGCCCAGCACATACCCGGCCTTCCGGCACTGCTCTTCGCTGATATGATCGTAATCCGTGATGGCGCCTTCCTGCCACCGGAAGATATAAAAGAAGCTGCCGCAAACCTCCTGCATCTTTCTGCCGCTAAACACAAGGGCAGGCACGACGGGGATCCCGTTCTCTTCCAGTTCAGATTCCAGTTCTTCTGCCCGGGCGAAATTATCCTTCGCCGCGGGGCGCTTCATGATCTCCGGATTCAGGCACTTCACCGCGTAAACATCCTGCTCAGTCTGCACCCGGTACATGCGGTGCATCAGTCCGCCGGATACTGGTACTATGTTTTCCGGTTCGCCCAGTCCGCAGCGCCTGAATAAGGCGCGTATTTTTTCATCTCCCGCTTTCCCGAAGGCATTGATCTCCTCCAGGATATCCGCAAGCTGCGCCAGATCCTTTGCCATATAGTCAGGCCTGGGATCCTCTTCTTTCCATACCTCTCCCTTCCGCGCGATCCAGCAGGTCTTCATCCCGACACGCTGCGGTCCGAAGACGTCATCCAGCAGCGAATCCCCGGCAAAAAGCGCTTCCTCAGGCTCAATGTCCAGTTCCTTAAGGATCGTCCGGTAAAAGGCTTCCTGCGGCTTGTAGACCCGCATGGATTCGGAAGTAAACACCTTGTCCGGAACGATCCCCGCCCGGGCAAGATCCGTCATGACCGGCCAGGTGTCCGTGGTGGATCCGATGATCACCGGCACACTGCGCTGCATCCGTTCAATAGCGGCTTTACTATCCGCATACGCGGTACGTGTCCCCTGGATGGACAGCATGACGCGGGTATCCTCCGCCGGGTCCCTCGTCAGGCCGTATTCCCGGCTGATCTCAGCCATATCCAGGCCGAAGACTTCCGCCTCAGTCAGAAACTCCGTAAGCCCGTCGATATGTTCTCTGTGAAGCTTTTTGAATCCGGCATAGACTTTCTTCGGATCCAGATCGTTTCTGCCGTTGAGCCTGAGCACCTCCGTCATAGCTTCCACTGAGCCGGTACCTGTAAAAAAGACGGTGCCGTACGCATCCAGGATGACTGCTTTGATCATTGATCTTCCTCTCGTTATTTCATCATCAGACGCCGGGAACCGGCTGTCTCTGCGCTTTCAGCAGCGCCTCTACCTGCGCGCGTTTTTCATACAGGACGCAGCCGCCGATGTGCTCGCCGTCCAGCAGTCCGCCGCTCTGAAGCGCTGTAAATAAAGGCGACGAAAGCGCTTCCCTGAGCGACGTGTCCCGTACATTAATGTCAGAATAGGGCGAGAATGGGCAGGGTTCCGCTCCGCCATGGGAAT
>CADCQD010000163.1 GCA_902803485.1 uncultured Eubacteriales bacterium
CGGATCCGTACCGGAAGAACAAAGTGAGCTGCAGGATTCCTGCGGCGGATCCGTAAAGGAGGTCCGGCTGGATTTCCCGGGTTATATCCAATGGATGCTGTTCCAGGGCTTTGAACAGACGGAGATCCTGGGCTTTGGCGGAGGCATCCGCCGGGTAAGATCCTGCGGTCCTCTGGCCCCCTCCGGCGCTTATATCAAACCCTTCCCCATCTTCCCGCCGGAATTCAGCTGGATCCGGGAAACCGATGAAACGCTCCACCCCTTCTTCGTCGGGATCCTGCCCGGCGGCGCAAAGATCGTTTACTTTGCGGCTGATTTTGACCGCTGCGCCGGAAGATCCAGGCTTCCGGATCACCTGACACTTCTCGCCAACGCAGTATCCGCTGTGATGGGAGAAGCATTGCCGCTCACCGTGGAAGGCCCCGGATACATTGACACCGCCATTTACAGGAAGGATAACGCCAGGGTCATCCACCTGACCAATCTCTCCTTCGCGAACGTCATCGGCTACTGCCACCGGATCCTGCCGGTATACGGACTGACCGTGCGGATTTCTGCGGAAGGGAAAGAAAAGGCACAGGTGCGGTATCTGGTATCAGGCAAAGCGTCGCTGGAAATCAGCGCAGAAAACGGATATTTCACCATACCGGTGGAGCGCATCGACGACTTTGAAGTGCTGGTGATCTCGTAAGATGGAAAAGACCGTATGAAACTGCATCAGCAGGCTGCTTTTCAGCTCTAACAGATCAGGCGGCCTCACCTGGCCGCCTGAATTCATCTCCAATTACTTGTATATTTTTCATTTATTCCGTTTTGCAGGTACAATTTTTATTGATTTCAGATAATTACTGCCTTTTCCTGCTTTTTCCGGATCTGACAAGTAGTGATTTTTGATGGTGTACGAGAAATTACTTGCAGAATCCTTATTTTGAATCTTCACAAGTATTCAGGAAAGCTTGTGCGTCAGAAGTGGCTCAACAAGCTTTGTGATCTTCGCCGGAAGACTCCTTCGGCATCCGCAGATACTTGCAGATTTCATCAAAACGGGCATCATACAAGTAAGTTAATTATTTCACAAACTCTTACTACTTGTACCATAAGCAAAAACTGAATTCTGCAAGTATTTTCAAGCAAAGCTTAAAATCTCTACTTGTGAGTTGCGGAAAAAAGCAGATATTACACGTAATATCCCCATAATATTTCCTGCCGACGCGTGCAGCGGCCCTGTTCTTCCTCCATTCCATAATTGGTCAATTACTTTTCCAAACCTGATTGTATCTATTATTTCACAAATCAATGAAAATTGCGGTAAGTACAGGACCTACATATATTTACAGTAATGAAACAACGGCGGCGGGGATCTGGTTCCCTGCCGCCGTTGTCTTGTATTATTTCATCATTATTCTCAGCTGTGTGTCAGTACCTGCCGTACTGCTTCGCCCCAGCGTTCCAGTTTCTTTTCCCGCTCTTCTTTCTCCATGCGCGGCTGGTATTCTGTATAGGAGATCCCGTCGTAGATCTGGTTCTCATCATACAGTCCTGCGGCGATGCCGGCCATGTAGGCTGCGCCCATGCCGGACAGCTCCTGAAGTTCCGGGATCTGGACGCTGCAGTTGGCGATGTCGCTCTGGAACTGCATAAGATACTGGTTGGCCGTGGGACCGCCGTCCACGCGGATGGAACTGATGTCCAGCTGCGCTTCCTGCCGCATCAGCTCGATCAGGTCCGTGATCTGGTACGCGATGCATTCCAGGCCGGCTTTCACCAGCTCTTTTCTCCCGGTAGTGCGGGTGATCCCCGTGAACATACCGGTGGCGTTTGAATCCCAGTAGGGGGAGCCCAGACCGGTAAAGGCCGGGACAAAGATGGTCCGGTCCTCCGGATTGGCTTGTTCAGCAAGTTCAGCTGTTTCAGCAGCGCTCTGGATCAGGCCTACGTCATCCTTCAGCCAGGAAATGACGGCGCCGGTATAGTTCAGATTTCCTTCAAATACATACTCAACCTTGTGTTTCTTTCCCCAGGCAAGGGAGGTCACGATGCCTTTGTCGGAAAGGATCGGCTGATCGCCGATGTTCATCATGACGGAGGATCCGGTGCCGTAGGTCGCCTTCAGTTCGCCTCTGCGGCGGCAGTTCTGCCCGAAAAGCGCGCCGTGACTGTCTCCCAGAACACCGCAGATCGGAATACAATCCATCAGCAATCCATCCAGATCCGTCTGTGCAAATAAGGAATCTGACATCACAACATCCGGCAGCGATTCTCTGTCAATGCCGAAGCTTCTCAGGATTTCCTTATCCCAATCCAGGGTATGGATATTAAACAGCTGCGTCCGGGAAGCGTTGGAATAATCTGTGCTGAAAACACATCTGTTTGATAAGTTGTAGATCAGCCACGAATCGATCGTGCCCACCGCCAGATCTCCAAAGCCCTGCAGCCGCCGGGCTTCCGGAACGTTCTCCAGGATCCACTGGATCTTCGCAGCAGGGAAATAAGGCGAAAGAGTAATGCCGGTCTTCTGCCGGATCATTTCCGCCTCATCCGCATGCTTTTCCGCCACTTTCGCGGCCCTCGCGCACTGCCAGACAATGGCATTCATGACCGGCTTCCCTGTCCTTTTATTCCAGGCGACGGTGGTCTCTCGCTGATTGGAAATGCCCATAGCCTTCACTTCTTCAGGATCGATCCCGGCTTTTTCTATGACATCTCTGCAGACTGCATATGTGTTCTCCATGATCTCCATGGGATCATGCTCTACGTAGCCATTGGCGTCAATGATCTGGCGGTGCGGCTGGTCTGCCCGGGCAATGAGCTTTCCCTGCTTGTCAAAAAGCAGGCCCTTCGTCCCCTGGGTACTCTGATCTACCGCCAGGATATATTTTCCGTTTCTGAACATATTTGCTCCTTTCATGGAAAGGTTTTCATCAAAATGCGTTTTTTCGAAACATTTTCATCAAAGGTCTATTCGAAGTGGGAATTCACCCGAGCGCTTCTCTCACCTTCGCAGCGATGCCTTCTCCTGTCATACCGTAATATGCAAATACTTCCTGAGATGTTCCTGTCACCACCGGTGCATCCGGAAGGGCGATGTTGATCACCTTCTTCGGGCAATTGGCGGATACCAGCTGCGCTACCATGGAGCCTAAGCCGCCAAAGGGCGAATGCTCTTCCACAGTGACCACCACTTTGGCATTACCGGCCGCCTTCAGCACGGCTTCTGTATCCAGCGGCTTCACGCAGTACATATCCAGGACTGTAGTACTGATGCCTTCTGCTTCCAGGATCTCTGCGGCTTCTTTCGCCGGAAGGACCATTTCTCCGCAGGCAATGATCGCCGCATCCGTACCTTCCCGAAGCACGGTCGCTTTATTCATTTCAAAGGGACAATCGTCTTCCGAATACACATCTTCCACCGGATTCCTGCCGGTCCGGATATACGCGCATTTCTCATCTTGAAGAAGGGCTTCCACGAGTTTCCGGGTCTGATGCCGGTCGCTTGGCAGATACACCCGCATATTGGGGACAGCGCACATGGCGGCGATATCCTGAGCGGAATGATGGCTCATGCCCAAAGCGCCGTAACTGACGCCGCCGCTGATGCCGATCAGCTTCACGTTCGTATCGGAATAAGCGCAGTCCACCTTGCACTGTTCATAACTCCGGGTCGTAATAAAGCTGGCAGGAGACGCGGCGTAGGGCTTCAGGCCGAATTTGGCCATACCGGCGGCAATGCCCACCAGGTCCTGTTCCGCAATTCCCACTTCTACCGACTGTTCCGGAAAGGCGTTAAAAAAATCTGTAAGGGACGCGGAACCCCGGGAATCGCTGCATAAAACGACGATATCCTTATCCGTTTCCGCGTGCTCCATCAGCACGTCGCAGATCACTTTTCTGTTCGGGATCGTATTTTTCATGCCTGCACCTCGCTTTTTGAAAGATCTCTCATGATCTCATCATACTGTTCCGCAGTCGGGACTTTATGATGCCAGTTGGCTTTGTTTTCCATCAGAGGCGAACCTTTTCCCTTAGTGGTCCGCGCGATGATGCAGGTGGGTTTTCCCTTCACGGTCCGCGCTTCACCAAGCGCCGCGTATACCGCATCCGCGTCATTCCCGTTCGCCACCGTGATCACGTTCCAGCCGAAGGCCCGGAGCTTTGCCTGCAGCTCATCCAGCGCCATTACGTCCTCCGTATTTCCCGAGATCTGCAGGTAATTCCGGTCAACGATACAGCACAGATTGTCCAGACCGTACATGGCGCCGCTCATGAAGGCTTCCCAGTTGGAACCCTCCGCAAGCTCCCCGTCGCCGGTCACCACATAGACGCGGTTATCCCTGTTCTTCATCTTCGCCGCCAGCGCGATGCCCACCGCCACCGGAAGGCCGTGTCCCAGAGAGCCGGAATTCATTTCGATTCCGGGAAGCGTATTGTGGGGATGGCCAATGTAAGGCGATCCGAACCTGGAAAAACGCGCCTTGACGTCCGCGAGGTCCAAAAAGCCCTTTTTACACAGAACCGCGTAATAGGCC
>CADCQD010000164.1 GCA_902803485.1 uncultured Eubacteriales bacterium
GAAGGAGAAGACGGCGAGGAGGGAGGGAAGAGGATGGCGGGAGAAGGTTGAAGATGGCCGGGCAGAAGGCGGAAGGAGGATATTTTGACAATCTACTGGCACGATACTATAATATTGTCAAAAAGAGAAATGCACATGAGAAGAAGGAAAGAGTCAGCGGAAAAGAATCAGTATACAGGAAACTGAAATATATTTATATATAAATGGAGGTGGAGAATCATGCTGTTTGAGAAAAATGATACGGTACTCTTTATCGGAGATTCCATTTCAGATTATGAGCGCGCAAGACCGGTAGGCGAAGGACACTTCAACGCCTGGGGACACAGCTATGTAGCATGCGCCGGAGCACTTCTTGGGTGTATGTATCCCGAACTCGGACTCCGGGTAATAAACATGGGAATCAGCGGAAACCAGATCCGGGATCTGAAAGCCCGCTGGCAGAGTGACGTCATGGACCTTCATCCCGACTGGGTCAGTGTACTCATCGGGATCAACGACGTATGGAGACAGTTTGACAGTCCCCAGATGCCGGAAACCCATGTCCCACCGGAAGAATTTGAAGAAACCTATGAAGAACTGATCCGCGAGACCCTGCCGCATGTAAAAGGAATGATCCTCATGACACCATATTACATGGAACCGAACACATCAGACACGATGCGGAAACGGATGGATGAGTACGGCGCCATCGTAAAAAAACTTGCGGAAAAGTACCAGCTGACCTTTGTAGACCTTCAGGCAGGCTGGGACAAGCTCTTCCAGTACATGCATTCCACAAACATCGCATGGGACCGTGTACATCCGAACCAGACCGGCTGCATGTACATCGCCAAACAATTCCTGAGCGCAGTCGGCGCAGAAAAGTGCTGAGCAGGTGCCAGGTACCTTTACATTACCATTACGTAATTGTTACAACCCCGCGTTCAGTATCTGTGCGGGGTTGATGCTACAGACACCGGCGCAGGTGCCAGGTACTATTACAGCAGGTACCAGGTACCTTTACGGTAGTATTACGGAATCATTACGGCAGGTGCCAGGTACCTTTGCCAGGTACCTGGCAATCAAAAAGTCCACAACAACTTGACACTGCCCTTTTTGCAGGGCGTTGTTGAAAAATGAAGCTTTCTTTGATATCATAGCGATGTGCGCACGTAAACAGGGCGGGGCGTTGTTCTGTATGTTACATTGCGGTTTGAAGCTTTTAATCGTGTCATTGTCCTGTTGTAATGCAATACCATAAATCGGATGGAGACCGATACTTCCGGAAAGCGGCGTATAACTATGAAAATGACTTTTTCCAAATCACAAGTCGGTGAGATCTTATCGTTTATTACCGAAAATACATGTAAGCACAAACTGAAGAAAAGTGAAGAGAACAGAGCGATCCTGATGTCTGAAGAGACGCTCATCACGATGCTGGAGCATACTACCGGCGATGAGGTTTCCGTGAGTGTCAGCTATATTGGCGGAAAGCTGAAGATACGGCTGATGGCTATGGGCGAGGCTTTCGACCCGCTGGCGGCCGATGCGTCGGACACCATACGGGTTGCCCTGATGCAGTCCTTCTCCCGGGATATCCGGGCCAAAAACCAGAAGGGTATGAATGTTGTCACCATTACGGCGTATAAGTCCCGCTATCTGCTTTTATACAGGCTGGTCGGCGCCGGCATTCTGGGACTTCTTCTGTCGTTCCTTTTAAAGGCGGTATGCCCGCCGCAGGTGTGCCAATGGATCGCTGAGAAGGTAATGAACACCGGCAAGACGATGTTCATGAACTGCCTCAATATGCTGATCCCGCCGCTGGTGTTCTTCTCCATCGCCAGCGCCATCGTAGGATTCGGCGATACATCGCAGCTCGGACGGATCGGGGGCAAGCTTCTGGCCATCTATGGAACTACTACAGTCTGCGCAACTGTGTTCGGATTTGTACTGGTCGAGATATTCAAGCCATATCAGTTCGGTACCATGACATTGTCGATGGCAGACACCGCGAAGGCGGGAATGGATATTTCCTTCAAAGAGTCCCTCATAAAGATCATCCCGAAGAATTTTGTCGAAGCATTCACAGAAGCAGACACCATCCAGATCATTTTCCTTGCGATCATCGTCGGACTGGGAGTAACGATCGTCGGCGCGAAAGCCAAAGCCTTCCAGGACTTTATCACCGCCGGCAATGAAGTGTTCCTTAAGATCACCAATGCCCTCGTGGGATTCATGCCATTGCTCATCTTCTGCATTATAGGCGAGGCAATACTGGGCAAAAACTCCGGGGGCGGCAGAGCAGGACGCCCGATCATCGCAGGCATTGGCGTATATCTTCTGACCATACTGGTGATGATGATTTTCTACCACCTGCTGCTCAGGTTCCTTGGACGGCTCAAACCGTTCACATTTACGAAAAAATATATGCCCAATATCCTGGAGGTAGTCGGAACCGGATCCACCAGCGCAGCCATTCCGCTGAACATGAAACTGGCCGGCGAGCTTGGCATCGACAAAAAAGTGTACGCACTATCGATACCACTCGGCGCAACCGTAAACACAGACGGAACCGCGATCTACATGTCCGTATTCGGGCTGCTTCTGGCAAGACTTTACGGCATCCCCATGAGCCTTCCAGTCTACTTCACCATGGCATTTGCCATCATCATGCTATCCGCCGGCGCACCGCCGGTCGTCGGCTCCTCGATCATATGCCTGACCGCACTGGTCCGTGTACTGGGCCTGCCGGTAGAAGAAGCAATCGCAATGGTACTCGGCCTCGAAGTCTTTGCAGGCCTGTTACGAACAGCAAACAACTCAGTCGGCGACCTGGTCGGCTCACTCATCGTCGCAAACCAGGAAAACATGCTCGACAAAGAAAAATACAACTCATAGCCCACATGTTACGGCAGGTACCAGGTACCTTTACATTACCGTTACGGAATTATTACAGCCCCGCGCCAGAATCTGCGCGGGGCTGATGTATTAGGTACCAGGTACCATTACAGTAATGTTACGGTAGGTGCCAGGTACCTTTACGGTGCCGTTACGGTACCATTACGGAATCATTACGGCAGGTGCCAGGTACCTCTTTCGCGAGGCTGATGTCCATGTCTGCGTAGGTGTTGAATTCTGTGAGATCGACGCGGGCACAGAGACGGGCGAGGATCTGCGGGATGTTCCGGGATACTGTGGCGGCTGCGTATTCTTTCCAGATAGGCGCGGCTTCCGTCAGGTTCTCGACGGCACGCGTCTGGAGTGTTTGATCGCCGGTGATGCGATATAGTGCGAGTGCCATGGCGGCGGTTTCTTTCAGGGCGTAATAGCGTCCGAGCAAGGCCATTGCCTGGATGTCTTTCAGTGTTTCTATGTATTCTTTTCCGCTGGCTGAGGATTCGAGTTCAGGAAGCAGTGCTTCGGCTGTGTGTACATGGGCTTGTATGGAGCGTACGGTTTCCTCCGGGGAGCGCCTGTCCGGTTCTTTTCCAGCGGCTTTTGCTTCTGCCCATTCTCTGACAGACGCGTATTCCCCGTCCGGAATGGAGCCGCAGGTGACAAATTCATTGATATTGGCGAAACATAGTTTGTCCAGGTCCTGATCATACATGCAGCAGCCCTCCGGATACCATTGAAAGTCATAATGGTGCCAATGGGTGCAGTTCAATTCTGGGATGATCAGCGATACTTCCCGCCAGGCCAGGTCCAGTTTCTCCGCCTGGCACGCGGGTATATTGAAGCGGGCGGCCAGCTCGCGGCGGAAGGCTTCATCGGGGAGTGCAGGGTCGTAGGAGAGCAGCCCCCAGATCCGGAACATGTACCACATCTTATCTATCCACAGCGGACGGGCATCGCCGCGCGCAGCATGATCCTGGCCGCTGGTAAAGCCATCGCCGCGCGCAGCATGATCCCGGCCCCAGGTAAAGCCATCGGCGCCCATATAAAATCCGGCGAGGCAGGACACGGGCATGTTTTCCAGATACTCGCGCGCATACGACGGGTTCCCCCAGCGGTACAGATAGTAATCGTCGTTCCGCACCGTCAGCCAGACTTTTACGTCCGGCGACTTTTCCTTCAGAAATCCGGCAATGAATTGCGGCCGCGTGCTGGAGTACATGTGTGCCTGCGAGTATTTGAAGCTGATCTCGAAATCGCAGGGGAAGTTCCGGTATGCGGCAATAATTTCTTCGTAGCGGGACATCTGCATTCGATGGATGAACACAAATTTCCGGTCCGGGTGTCTGTTGTAGTAGTCCTCCACGCCCCGCCCGTAGGTGTTCCGGATATAGGCCACGTCTTTTCCGTAGAAAGAGGACTCGCCCCGGTCCAGCAGGCTTTCATCAAACGCCATGTTTTCCCCGGTCGTTACACCGAGCCCGGCAAGCAGCGGATAGGTCTCAAGAAGCGCCCGCGTACCATAACGGATGAAATCCATCGTTGCGGGATTGTCCATGGCGTCCGTAAGCCCATACGGAGAATCTTCTGTTCCGTAGACAAAGACATTCCATGTAAAAATCATCACCCGGACGCAGCGGTCCGCCGCGTATTGCATAACATTGCGCCAGAATTCGATCTTTTCGCCAATGGTCATTCGTTTCACTGTGATCAGGTTGTCATGATGATCCCGGTCGTAGACGTGGCGGCCGCGCAGATCAGCATGAAAAGACCTGGCTGAAATCTTTACATCGTCGAGACAAGCCTCGGGATACTCCGGGATCTGCACCAGCGAAGGAAATGGCGAGAGGGTCCAGAGCGAAAGGAGATTATAGCGGTTCTCAGCCATTCGGTCCAGAAACTCCGTCCAGAAATCCATGCTCCACATCTCCGGGATATTCAAGGTGGCGGAAGTGGACGCGTCACTGTAGCTCGGCGTGCGGGCATCCAGCGGGATATTGAACTTCAGGCCGCGGTTTTTGAGATATGGCGTAACCGTCTCGTCCGTCAATGGATCGCTGCGCCGGAGGCTGTCCGAAAGCCCCAAAAGTCCGTACAAAAAACCGGCATCATCTGAGGCGTCGATGGTAACGTCCGCTTCTGTACATGTCCGCCGATAACATTGAGAGGGCAGAGCGGGATCCTGCCGAAGGCAAAGCGTGCCCGTAAACATACTCAATTTGTCCAGCCCGAAACGGACTGGCGCGGAAAGAACAAAATCAGAAATCAATTTCATAGAAAACCCCCATCGTCGATTAGGAATGGATGAAAGAGAGCTGGCAGCAGCAGGCCGCAGGGTGCGAGTACTGCTGATGGTTACAAGGAATAACTGGGCAGCGGGATGCAGAGAAAGCCTGCCGGCGGCAGTTACAAGGAATAACTGTCATTAGCAGTAGGCAGCAGAGAAAGCCTGCTCGCGGCAGTATGTCGCCGGGTGTGGCCGGGTGGTTATAGCATGTCGCAGAATGCGGCCGGGCAGTTACTGATTTACTTCATATAGCATATCATATATAATATTTCAGTAACAAGAATTGTTTTTTGTATCGTTGATGAAAGCACAGCAGACCTTATGAAGCAGTGGAAGAAACAGTGCCTGCCGAAATAGCCCCACGGAAAGGAACAAGATTTGTTTCCTCCGCTGTGCTTTATCTGTAGTTGAGGAAGAACCTTGTGGAAAGGAACAGGATTTGTTTCCTCCGCTGTGCTTCATCTGTAGTTGAGAAAGAACCTCACAGAAAGGAACAGGATGCTGGAATTTACTTATGATAAACTGACGAAAGAACAGACAGAAATGTATCTGAAGAGGATCGGCTTCAGCGGAGAAATCACGGTCAGCAAGGAGTGTCTGGACCGCCTGATCTACGCACACCAGTGCACAGTCCCATTCGAAAACCTGACGCCCTGCTATTATCATGAGCCGGTGAGCCTGGAGATCCCTGTGCTGTATCAAAAGGTGGTGGAACAAAAACGGGGCGGATACTGTTTTGAACTGAACGGCATCTTCCTCTCCCTCCTGTACTCCCTGGGCTTTCCCGTGTATTCCGTGATGGTCCGCCTCTTCAGGGACCCGGGCGTACTGCGCCCGGTCATGCACCGAGGCTGTATCATGAAGCTCAGCGGGAAGTATTATTTCTTTGATGTGGGCTACGGCGGTCCAATGGCGCCTTTTGCAGTAGAACTATCTGAAAAACCACAGACATACTTCGGAGAGACCTACTGGGCAGAAGCATTCGAAGATCATACATACTGCCTGTTCCGGAAACGCAGCACACCGGGATACAACTATGACGGAGCAGCACCATCCGGCGCCGACGAAAAACAAATGATCGCCGCATTTTCATTAGCACCCATGCTGAATGAAGACTTCATCCCGCTAAACAAAATGACTTCAATAGAGAACCCGGAGTCAGGATTTGTAAAGCGGCTGTTCGTAAACCTGAGAACCGCCGACGGATACCTGAGCCTGATCGACCATACATTTACCGAATTCCATCGGGGAACAGGAAAAGAAGTCCGGACCCTAAGCGATGAAGAGATCCCGGCGCTCCTCAAGACCCGGTACGGCCTGAATTGTTAACGCAGGTGCCAGGTACCTTTACGGCGCTTTTACGTAATTGTTAAATAATCCGATAGCCTGTAATAGTATCGTAAAGGTACCTGGCACCTATGCGATGGCATCTATGCGACGGCACCTGCGCGACGGCACCTATGCGTGGCACCTGCGCGACGGCACCTATGCGTGGCACCTGCGGGGCACTTCCGCGGTACCTGTGCGGATTTTTATGCGATTGTGTGTAGTGTTTGCTCTTGAAATCGTAGTATATAGGTGAAGCCGGAAAGGAGACAGTGAAATTATGGATGATATAAAGATCATTGAACTGTTTTTCGAGCGTTCCGAGCTGGCGATTCAGGAGCTGGACCACAAATACGGGAAGATCTGTCATCACTTTGCGTATCAGATTTTGAGCAGCAGGGAGGATGCGGAGGAATGTGTGAATGACGCCTATTTAGGTGCCTGGAATACGATTCCTCCTGCAAGACCGGATCCACTGCTGTCATACATCCTGAAAATCGTTCGGAACCTCTCGATTAAAGCGTACTGGAAAAAAGAAGCGGCCATGCGGAACAGCCATTATACGGTCGCGCTGGAAGAGATCGAAGACTGCATTGCGGACCGTAAAACTGTTGAAGATGAAATCAGCGCGAAAGAATTGGCACATGTTATTGAGGAATTCCTGGAGACATTGTCCTCTGAAAATCGTGTGATCTTCATGCGCCGATACTGGTTTTCCGACAGTTACGGTGACATTGCTGACATTACGGGTATTTCCGAGAAAAATGTATCCGTCCGGCTGACTCGTATCCGCAGTAAGCTGAAAAAGTACTTAATGGAAAGAGGGGTGCTCTGATGGAGGCAAAGAGATTTTCTGAAGCGATGAATGAACTGGATGTCAGGTATATTGAAGAGGCGGCATCGTACAGGCCGCAAAAGAAAGGCCTGCTGCACAGGAACAGGCGGCTGTCCGTAGTACTGCTCGCCGCCGGCCTGACCGTGATGCTGGTCGGCTGCGTAGCCGTCGTGGCGGGGGTATTCGGCACACGTCTGATCGATGTTTTTACTTCTGAAACCGTCGATGGTACTGATTTCAGGCAGTCTGGATATGATCTGGCTGTCGACATCGAACGGATCCCGATGAGCGGATTGTCTGAAGAAGTCAGACATGCCGGGGAAACGATACAGCAGCAGTTTATTGACTATAATCTGTTTAGCAGCAGGTTCCCCGGTAACCTGCAGACAGAATTCTCATCTCGGAAAGACGCATGCGCGTACATTGGCTTTAAAGGACTGGACCAGCCGGACCTCGGCATGGACGAACAGGAAACAACAGTAAGCATTACAGGAGATGAAGAGGGTAAAGTCTTATCCCTCGAAATTGAAACCGGATACGCAGACGGCGATATACGGGCGCAGCTGTTTTCACATCTGTATACCGAAACTTACATTGAAGAGATCACGACCGGAGTCCGGACAACGGAAAGCGTCGAATATAAAGAATCCTTCATGACGAACCGGGACGGCAGAACCTGCCAGGTTATCGAATCCACCGCAATGGAAAGCGGCTATAAATGCCTGGACGGCTATCTTGTAGACAACGGTATAATGCACAACCTTCATATCATATATAAGGAAAAAGATGCAGAACAGGCAAAGAACCTGCTGCATCACTGGGCAGAAAAGTAGGCCCGCCGCACAGGTGCCACCGCAGGTACCCACGCAGGTGCCAGGTACCTTTACGTAAATGTTAGCGCAGGTGCCAGGTACCTTTACACAAATGTTAAATTCCAGGCCTCCTTTGCAATGGTATCGTAATGGTAACGTAAAGGTACCTGGCACCTATGCCGTGATGGTGGCTGCTTTTTGTTGACGTTTGTCTTTATTTTTGTATACTGTTACCTAAGCAATATATGGGCTTTTTACGAAAGTATTAAGGGAAGATTGTAAACAATAAACAACAGTAAACAGAAACAGTGAAGCAATCTGACACTGTTTTTCAAAGACAATACATCATGGCAGCAAGGAGGAGATTTTGTGGACGTTATAGGTGTGGGTTATCCTGTCCAGGATATGTCGGTCAGAGTTGACCGGATCCCGGAAGCGAAAAAGGTTATTCTTTCCAATGTCCTTTCCATCAGTCATCAAGGGGGCGGGATGGTTTCTACGGGACTTACAGCAGCGTCGATCCTGGGGGCGGAAGCCGGGATCATTGGCGTCGTTGGAAATGACCCCAATGGAATGGCTTGCAGGAAGGATCTGGATATGAACGGGGTTGATACCAGTCATTTGATTACAGACCCGAATGGATCTACGGATTTTACGATCGTTCTTTCTGAAGCTACTACAAATGAGCGCTATTTTATCGGAAAACGTGGGAATCTGGAACCTGTCCGCGAGGAGGATCTTGACGAGGAATACATCGCGTCAGCCAAATACCTGCTGGTTACGGTCATGGATCCGATGACGATCCGGGCGGCGAGCATTGCGAAGGCTCATGGCGTCGAGGTGGTCATCGACGCGGACATCTTTGACCAGCGCACCATGGACCATATGGATCTGATCGATGTGTTCATTTGCTCTGAAGAGTTTTATCTGGGTGTTTTCAATGACGATAATTATATTGATCATATGAAAGAGATCCAGGCAATGGGTCCGCACATCGCTCTTGTCACATTAGGTTCCCGCGGATGCGCCGGGATCTACGATGACACGAGGATCTGCGAAGGCGCATATACGGTGGAAGTAATGGACACCTGTGGCGCCGGAGACGTTTTTCATGGCGCGTTCATTTACGCCATGCTGAAAGGGTATGCTCCGGAATTTACAGTCCGGTTCGCCTCCGCAGTATCCGCCATTAAATGTACCCGCCAGGGCGGACGCGCCGGTATCCCGGACGCAGAGAACACACTTCACTTTATGGAAACCGGAGAAATCGATTACACCAAAATCGACGCACGCGTAAAACTGTACGAAACCGGACTCCTGTAAATATGTTACACCAGGTACCAGGTACCTTTACGGCAACTTTACGGAATTGTTACATCC
>CADCQD010000165.1 GCA_902803485.1 uncultured Eubacteriales bacterium
CAATGCCTATATCCGGAATATGTTTACACAGGACTTCCTCCTTCATGACCTGACGGTCCGGGGGGAAGTCTCTAATTATAAAGACCACCCGAGCGGCCATATCTATTTCTCGCTGAAGGATCAGGACGCGGTGCTGGCGGTCGTGATGTTCGCGGGATCCCGGGGAAAAGGCCTGAAAACCAGGCTCCGGGACGGGCAGAAGGTCATCGTCCGCGGGTCAGTCTCCATTTATGAAGCGGCCGGGAAGTACCAGCTGTACGCAAAGGAGATCACGGACGACGGAGAAGGCGAACTGTACCGGAAATTCCTTCTTCTGAAGGAGCGCCTGCAGGAAATGGGCATGTTTGACGCCGCGTTCAAGAAGCCCCTGCCGAAGTACGCGCTGACTGTGGGCGTGGTTACTGCCAGTTCCGGCGCGGCGCTCCGGGACATCATGCAGATCACCGAACGAAGAAACCCGTATGTGCAGCTGATCCTTTCGCCGGCCATCGTGCAGGGTGAATACGCGGCGGAAAGCATTGTTGAGGCCATTGAACGGCTGGACCGGATCCGGCCGGACGTGATGATCGTAGGCCGGGGCGGAGGATCCCAGGAGGACCTCTGGGTCTTCAATGATGAACGCGTGGCCCGGGCGATCTTTGACGCGGATACACCCATCATTTCCGCAGTGGGGCATGAAGTGGACTTTACCATTGCGGACTTTGTGGCGGACCACCGGGCGCCTACGCCAAGCGCCGCGGCGGAGCTGGCGGTCTTTGACGTTTCCGCGTATCTGGAGAATCTTCGGAATCAGGAAAAACAGATGGCGTTTCTTCTGGAGCGCCGGAAGGAACGCCTGAAAAGCACGCTGGACAGCCTGACGCTGAAACTGAAGCTGAACCATCCGGAAGAGCGGCTTCGGAGGGAAACGGAACGGCTGGGGATCCTTACCGATACGATGTACAGAGATATCCGGGAGATCCTGAGGTCCAGAGAAGATCGCCTTGCCATTCTTTCGGAACGGCTGAACGGCAGATCGCCGCTTCTGAGGCTGAAGCATGGCTATGGCTATATATCATCGGACGGAAAGCCGTTATCCGGTGTTCAGGATACAGAACCGGGGAAACGGATCGAGATCACGGTCTCGGACGGGAAACTGGGCGCGGAGGTCGTCTCCAAAGAGGTTTTCTCTGAGGAAGTGAAAATACAGGAGTAATACAGATGGAAGGAACAGAAGAAAAAAGATCGATCGAAGACGATCTCAGACTGATCGAAGAAGTGATCGCGCGTCTGGAGAACGGGACGCTGACACTGGAAGAATCCCTGGAAGAGTTCAAAAAAGGGGTATCTCTGGTGAAAGAAGCGAATGACCGGCTGGGCGAAGCGGGAAAGACACTGAAGCTTCTTCAGGAAAATGGAGAAATCAATGACTTTTGATGAGGAATACAGAATTAAACTGGAAGAGGTGGAGGAGATCGTAGAACGGTATCTTCCCCGGGAGGAAGGGTATCAGAAAACGATCTTTTCCGCCATGAACTACAGCGTGCGCGCCGGCGGGAAACGCCTCCGGCCGATGCTGATGCTGGAGACCTACCGCCTGTTTGACGGGAGATCCAGGGTGATCGAACCTTTTATGGCGGCAATGGAATATATCCACACAGGCTCCCTGGTCCATGACGACCTTCCCTGCATGGACAATGACGAATACCGCAGAGGTAAGAAGACCACATGGTCAGTCTTCGGGGACGATATGGGCGTGCTGGCAGGCGACGCCTTGTTTTTCTATGCTTTTGAGACGGCCGGCAAAGCCTTTGACATGAATGTGAACAATAATAACGTGGGGAAAGCCATGTCGCTTCTCGCGGTAAAATCCGGAGTCTACGGCATGGCCGGCGGCCAGACGGTAGACGTGGAAATGACCGGGAAGGCGCTCAGGAAGGACCAGCTCCGTTTTATCTATGAGCTGAAGACCGGCGCGCTGATCGAAGCCTCCATGATGATCGGGGCGATCCTGGCGGACGCGTCCCGGGAGGATATCCGCACAGTGGAGCAGATCGCGAAGCGTGTGGGCCTGGCGTTCCAGATCCAGGACGATATTCTGGACGTGACTTCCACCACAGAGGAACTCGGCAAGCCTGTGCATTCGGATGAAAAGAATGCCAAGACGACGTACGTCACCTTATTCGGGCAGGAGCA
Source organism: uncultured Eubacteriales bacterium (assembly GCA_902803485.1). Taxonomy (GTDB): domain Bacteria; phylum Bacillota; class Clostridia; order Lachnospirales; family Lachnospiraceae; genus UBA1267. The sequence continues at coordinate 2,176 of CADCQD010000165.1, forward strand.
GGCCGGGATCCGTTCAGGCCTTCTTTTGAACGAGGCCATCGAGCGGCTGGATTCACTGACCGGTGAAAACCGTTTCCTGAAGCAGCTGCTGGAGTATCTGATAACGAGGAAAAAATAATGCTGGAGCATATACCGCGGGCGGAGGAGATCCGCTCGATGGATAAAAATGAGCTGGACGCCCTGGCCGGGGAGATCCGCGGCTTCCTTCTGGATAAGGTAAGCAAAAAGGGCGGCCACCTGGCATCCAACCTGGGAACCGTAGAACTGACGCTTGCTTTATTCCGGGCATTTGACCCGCCTAAGGACAAGGTCATCTGGGACGTAGGGCATCAATGCTATACCTGGAAACTGCTTTCAGGACGGGAGAAGGGATTTGATACCTTAAGAGACCTGGGGGGCATGAGCGGTTTCCCGAAACGGAAGGAAAGCCCGTATGACGTGTTCAACACCGGGCACAGTTCCACGTCGGTATCCGCGGGACTCGGAATGGTGCGGGCCAGGGATCTTACGGGCGGCAGGTATTCCGTAGTCTCCGTGATCGGGGACGGATCCATGACCGGCGGCCTGGCATTTGAGGCGCTGAATGACGCCGCGCAGCTGAAAACCAACTTTATTGTTATATTAAACGATAACACCATGTCCATCGCTAAAAACGTGGGCGGGATGAGCCGCTACCTCACCGGTATCCGTACCGCCGGCGGCTATAACCGGATCAAGCTCGCGGTGAAACGTTTGCTGAGCCGCCTTCCGGTCATTGGCGAAAACATGATCGAACGGATCAGCAATGCCAAGGACAGCATCAAGGAGATCGTGGTGCCCAGCGGCATGTTTTTTGAAAACATGGGCCTGACGTATCTGGGCCCGGTGGACGGCCATAACGTGATCCAGATGGAAAAGGCGTTCAGAGCCGCCCGTGATCTTCAGAAATGCGTACTGATCCATGTAAAGACCAAAAAGGGCAAAGGCTATCCGCCGGCGGAAAGGCATCCGGACGCGTTCCACGGGGTGGAGCCCTTTGACGTCCGCACCGGGAAGCCGCTGAAGAAAGCGGCGGGAAAAAGCTGGTCCGAGGTCTTCGGCGATTTCATGGCGGAGAAAGGAAAGACAGAAAAGAAGCTGATCGGTATTACCGCGGCGATGTCCGGCAACGTGGGACTCCGGAAGTTTGAATTCGCTTTCCCGAAACGCTTTTTTGACGTGGGGATCGCGGAGCAGCATGCGGTCACCTTTGCCGCGGGACTTGCGGCATCAGGAATGAAGCCGGTGGTCGCGGTGTTTTCTTCTTTCCTGCAGCGGGCGTACGATGAGATCGTGCACGATGTCTGCATGCAGGACCTGCCGGTGGTATTTGCCGTAGACCGGGCGGGAATCGTCGGAAGGGACGGAGAGACCCATCAGGGAGTCTTTGATCTCTCATATCTGGGAAACATTCCGAATATGACGGTGATGGCGCCCATGAACGCGGAAGAACTCCGGGAGATGCTGGAGCTGGCGCTTCAGCTGGGTCATCCGGCAGCGGTCCGTTACCCCAGGGGCACGGCGCCCGAAAGCTTTATGGACCGTCATGTTCCGGTGGTTTACGGTAAAGCCGAGGTCCTGCACCGGGGGTCCGGGATCGCGCTGCTTTCCTTCGGAGATATGGCGGACATCGCGGAAGAAACACGGTTGAAGCTTCTTGGGGAAGGGAAAGACGCAACTCTTGTCAATATGCGTTTTGCCAAACCGCTGGACGAAGAATGCCTGAGAGACCTGGCCCCGGATCATCATACCTTTGTGACTCTGGAAAACGGAGTGATCTCCGGTGGAGCAGGTGAAAAGGCCGGCGCGGTGATCAGCGCCCTGGCGCCGGGAGCCCGGCTGATCCATGTGGGTGTTCCGGATCTTTTTGTTACTCATGGAAATACAGATGAAGTGATGCGTCTTCTCGGCATGGACGCGGATACGATCGTAAAAAGGATCAATACTACGGAAAAATGAAGGAACGACTGGACGTACTTCTTGTAAATATGGGACTTGCGCCGTCCCGGGAGCAGGCCAGGGCCCTCATTATGGAGGGTAAGGTTTACGTGAACGGCGGAAAAGAAGATAAGCCGGGCATGCGGTTCGACCTGTATTCATCGGTCGAAGTGCGGGGCGAGAAGCTGCCCTTTGTGAGCCGCGGCGGGCTGAAGCTTCAGAAAGCGGCCGAGGTCTGGGCCCTGGATCTTACGGGGATGACCTGCATGGACGTGGGCGCAAGTACCGGCGGTTTTACGGACTGCATGCTGCAGCACGGCGCTGCGAAAGTCTACGCGGTGGACGTGGGCTACGGACAGCTGCACTGGAAACTGAGGAATGACCCCAGGGTCATCAATTTAGAGAAGACCAATATCCGGTATCTTACGCCGGAGCAGGTCCCGGATCCGCTGGATTTCGCGTCAGTAGACGTCAGTTTTATCTCTTTGACCAAGGTGCTGCCGGTCCTGATCACTTTCATGAAGCCGCTGGCAAAAGCGGTGGTGCTGATCAAACCGCAGTTTGAAGCAGGAAGAGAAAAGGTCGGAAAAAAGGGCGTGGTCCGGGAACCGGAGACCCATGTGGAGGTCTGCCGGGCACTGACGGCCTTTGCCGCGGACTCGGGGTTCGCGATCCTGGGCCTGGATTATTCTCCGGTGCGGGGCCCGGAGGGCAATATCGAATATCTCATGTATCTTCAAAAGGACGGTCCGGAAAGCAGCCTTCCGGATATTGAAAAACTGGTCGCGGAATCACATCTTCTGTAGCCGGAATAATGACCTTTTGCAGGGAGCGCGGCATATGAAGCATTTTTACATCATTGCAAATACACAGAAAACAGGGGTGGAAGAGTGTCTCTCGGAACTCCTCGGAGTGATCCGCGCCTATGGCGGCGAAGCAGCTGTTTCCGGAAAGACGGGAAGAGACAAGGACGGGAAATATACGGACACCGGCGACGTGCCTAAGGACACGGAATGCATCATTACGCTGGGCGGCGACGGAACGATCCTTCAGGCGGCACGGGATCTCTGCACCCTGGGACTTCCGATCTTCGGCATCAATCTGGGACACATGGGCTTCCTGGCGGAAACTGAGCGGAGCGATATCAGGCCCGCCATGGAAGTGCTGCTCCAGGACCGGTATTACATTGAAGAGCGGATGATGCTGCAGGGCGAGATCAGAAGAAACGGGCAGCTTCTTCATCAGGACGTGAGCCTGAATGACATCGTCCTTCACGCGGACGCGCGTTCCCGTGTGATATCCTTTGATTTTTATGTAAATAACGCATTGACCAGCAGTTATCAGGCGGACGGCATGATCATCGCGACGCCCACCGGCTCCACCGCCTACAACCTGTCCGCGGGCGGGCCCATCGTAATGCCGGAGGGGAAAATGATCCTGGCGACGCCTTTGAACCCCCATACACTGATTTCCAGAAGCATCGTCCTGCCGCCGGACGTGGAGGTAAAGCTGATCGTTGGAGAACGTGCGGTATCCTCTTATGTGGTCAGCATGGACTCCACCAGCTTTGATGACCTTCTGCCGGGAGACGAGATCATTGTGCGCATATCCTCACTGCGCGCGCTGATGATCAAGCTGAGACGGGACAGTTTTCTGGACGTACTGAAGAAAAAGCTGGAGACGTCTTAAATGCTGGAATATCTTCATGTGAAAAATCTGGCGCTTATTAAGGAAGCAGAGCTGCTTTTATCCGGCGGCCTGAATATCCTGAGCGGTGAAACAGGCGCGGGAAAGTCCGTTCTTCTGGGATCCGTCAATCTGGCGCTGGGCGCCAGGGCGGACAAGTCTCTGATCCGGACGAACGCGCCGTATGCGCTGATCGAACTCCGTTTCCGTACGGAGGAACCGGAGACCCTGGAAAGTCTCAGGGCCCTCGGGATCGAACCGGAGGACGGTGAGATCATCCTTGCAAGAAAGATCCTGCCTGACAGAAGCTTTGCCAGACTTCAGGGCGAGATCGTCAATGTGTCGCTTCTTTCTAAAGTATCCGAGCTTTTGATCAATATCCACGGGCAGCATGATCACCAGAAGCTTCTCCGGGAGGAGATGCACCTACATGTACTGGATGAATACGGGAAGGAAGCGCTGGAAGAAGTCAAAAGGGCTTACGGTGAAGCCTACAGAAAGTACCGCCAGATGAGAGACGAACTGAATGCTCTCGGATCCGGCGGCGATGAGGAGCGGGAGGCGCGCATGGATTTCCTGGAGTTCCAGATCCGTGAGATCGAAGACGCGTCCCTGAAACCGGAAGAGGAAGAGGAGATCCGGGCGGATTACCGCCGGCTGTCCGACGCGAAAAAGATCCGGGAGACTCTGTCCATGATGGAAGGGCTGTTATCCGAAGGTACGGAGGACCGTGTAGCGGAAGCGGCGCGGCTTTCCTCGTCGCTCCGGGACTACGCGCCGGAAATGAAGGATCTTTCAGATTCCGTGTCAGCACTGGAATCCATGCTGGCCGATACGCTGCGCGAGACCCGGAAGCTCTATGAGGACAGTGATACGGATGAAGAGCAGCTGTACCGTCTGGAACAGCGGCTGGATCTTCTGAACAGCCTGAAACGAAAATACGGAGGAAGCATTCCGGAGGTCCTGAATACCCTGGAAACACTCAGAAAGGAACACGCCGCGCTGGCTTCCTTCAATGAAAACAAGGAGCGGATCGAAGCGGAACTGAAAACGCTTCGTACAGAGCTTGTGCATGAAGGCAGGCGTCTTCATGAAGCCCGGACCGAAGTCTCCGGGCGTTTCTCAAGGGAAATGGAACAGGCGCTGTCTGAACTGAATTTCCTTTCCGTGCGTTTCCTTGCGGACGTCAGCCTGACAACGCATTATTCTAAAGACGGCGCGGATGACGTGCGGTTTATGATCTCCCTGAATCCGGGAGAAGAGCTGAAGCCTTTATCCAAAGTGGCGTCCGGAGGTGAATTGTCCAGGATCATGCTGGCGGTCCGGACCATCATCTCTGAAAGCGACCATGTGGATACACTGATCTTTGATGAGGTCGATACGGGTATCAGCGGAAAAACCGGCGCGATGGTGGCCAGAAAACTGATGGAGATCTCGGAAAGGCACCAGGTCATCTGCATCAGCCATCTGCCGCAGATCGTTTCCATGGCAGAACACCATTATCTGATAGAGAAAAACGCGGCGGACGGGGAAACCGTGACCAGCATCACACCGCTCAGCGAAGAAGAGAGCATACGCGCGCTGGCAGGCCTTCTGGGCGGCGGCGAGGTTACGGAAACCAGCCTCGGAAACGCCAGAGAAATGCGGAAACGCATGAGAGCCACCGGACATACGGAGGAACAGGCATAAGATACGGGAGAAAAATCGATGGATCTGAGATATGACGCTTCTGTGATTATCAAACATGCAATCGAAGCGGCGCTGCCGGGGCCGAAGGTCCTTCAGGCACTGAGAAAGTACCGTCCGGGAAACGGCAGGGTCTATGTGATCTCAGTGGGAAAAGCCGCTTACAGTATGGCAGCTGCCGCGGAGCAGGCGCTGGGTGACAAGATCACCGGCGGCATCATTATCACGAAATACGGCCATCTGAAAGGCCGGCTTGCCCATTTCACGGCATATGAAGCAGGGCATCCCAGACCGGACGCGAATACCTACAGGGCTACGGAAGCGGTGCTGGAGCTTGTGCGGAAAGCAGGTGAAGAGGATCATGTGATCCTGCTGATGTCCGGCGGTGCCTCCGCACTTTTTGAACTGCCGCTGATCAATACAGCGGACTATGAGGACCTGGTGGAACAGATCCTCAGGTGCGGCGCTGATATCTCCGAGTTCAATACGGTCCGGAAGCACCTTTCCGCGGTGAAGGGCGGCAGATTCGCTTACGCTGCAGCGCCTGCCTCTGTGTCCGTATACGCACTGTCCGACGTACTGGGGGATGATCTCAGCGTGATCGGTTCAGGCCCTGCGGTACCGGATCCCACCAGTGCGGCGGACGCTGTCCGGGTGATTGAAAAATATGACCTGAAGGTCACGGATGAACTGTGGTCCGCGCTTCGTTCGGAAACACCGAAGACCTTGTCCAACGTGATCCATACGGAAATCATCGGAAATGTGCAGGGACTGGCCCGGTCTGTAAAGGAGGCCTGCGAAGCGCTGGGGTATCAGACTGAGATCCTTACGGACCGGCTGGACGCGGAAGCTCGGGAAGCAGGACGCATTCTCGGCGCCATCGCGCGTTCCCACGCGTCAAGCGGGAAGTCTATGGCATTTATCATGGCCGGGGAAACGGTGGTCCATGTGACAGGAAACGGCAAGGGCGGCAGAAACCAGGAGCTGGCTCTTTCCGCGGGAGAAGTGATCCGCGGCCTTGACAATACCGTGGTCTTCAGTTTCGGATCGGACGGCACGGACGGTCCTAGAGATGCAGCAGGCGGCATATCTGACGGCCGGACAGCAGAACGGCTGGAGCAGAAGGGAATGCGGATCTATGACGTCCTTAAGAATAATGACGCTTACCACGCGCTGAAGCTTCTGGACGATCTGATCATTACCGGCCCTACGGGGACAAATATTAATGACACCGCAGTAGCGCTGATCCGCGGATCAGTGTAACGCAGCCCGTTTTTTTCAGTCTATTATATTGGAACAGGGGGAATGAGATTCCGTGGAAGATGAAAGAATCATCGACCTGTACTTTCAGAGAAATGAGGACGCGATCAGCGAATCAGACCGCAAATACGGCCATTATCTGAAAACAGTCTCCTATAACGTCCTCAGAAATACCGAGGACTCCGAGGAATGCGTCAGTGATACCTGGCTGCACGCGTGGAATTCGATCCCGCCGGTCCGGCCCCGGATCCTGAAGGCGTGGTTCGCGAAGATCACCAGAAATCTTTCGCTGAACCGGCTCCAGGAAAGCCGCGCGCTGAAACGGGGAGGCGGGGAGACGGACGCCGCGCTGGATGAACTGGTAGAGTGCATCCCGGATTCACACAATGTAGAAGATCAGATCGACGGGATCGTGCTTTCTGATATGATCACGGAATTCCTTTCAGGACTCCCGAAAAAACATCGTGTGATCTTTCTGCAGCGGTATTTCTACGCTTGCGAGATCAAGGAGATCGCGGCGCTGAATCATGTGGGAGAAAGCTATGTAAAGACGCTCCTGTTCCGTATCAGAAACCGTCTGAAGGAAGCACTGGAAAAGGAGGGCATTGCGGTATGAGAAAAGAAGATCTGTTCCGGGCGATCGGAGACGTCCGGGATGAAATGATCCTGGAAGCCGAACCGGTCGAAAGAAAGAATACCGTACTCCGGAAGGTCCTGCCGCTGGCGGCAGCCGCGGTGCTTGTGGCCGGCGGTCTGATCTTCGCGTCGCAGAATCATCTGCTTCCGTCATTAAAGTCAGGAAACGCCGCGCCGGCGGAACCGGCCATGGACCAGGCAGACGCTGAGAAGAGCTGGGAGACCTCGCCGGCTGCAGCCGGGGACGAGGCCTCGCAATTTGATGAAGAAATACCGGAAATGGAAGAAGAGATGGCGGCCGGTCCGGAAATAGAAGAAGCGGATGCGGCACCGGCAGCTGTACCGTACGCGGAAGAAGCACCGGTGGAAGAAACCGTGCCTGATGAAATAGCAGCAGCGGACGCGATGGAAGATGCCGCGGCAGCTCCCGGATGGACCCAGACGGAGACCACAGTGCCGGCTCCGGAGCCTGCGGCAGATGAACAGGATATGGAGGAAAACTCCTGGGCCTATACAGAAACACAGAATACTGAGAAAAACGATTCGGAGACTGTGCCGAGAGCGGAAGAGATCATACCGGAAAAGGACGCGGAAGCCGAGGCAGAGGAAGCTGCAGCGGACGCAGAGGAAGCTGTACCCGATGCAGAGGAGGCTGAAGCTGAGGAAGAAGCTTTGCCTGAGACAGAAGAGGCAGAAGCTGAGGCAGAAGAAGCTGCAGCGGAGGCAGAGGAGGCTGAAGCTGAGGAAGAAGCTTTGCCTGAAGAAGAGGAGGCTGAAGCCGGGACAGAAGAAGCAGAGGCTGAAGCAGAGGAAGCAGAAACCGGGGAACAGGAAACGGTACCCGGGGCAGAAACAGACCCGGAAGACGCGGATGAAGTAGTCGAAACGGAGGATTCAGATGCGGAAATACCGGCTCTGCTGTCCGGCAGAGAATTTGAGAGCGGAAGCAGTGTTCAGGCATTGACCGCGGCGCTGCTCTCCGGTGACCGTCCGGATCCGCAGATGATCTCAGTGCCTGCCGTGATCAATTCCCTGGATTATCCGGGCGCGGCAGATGACAATGAAGGTGCGGGGATCCGCGGAGAGCTGGTCGTTCTGGAGGATGGATACGGACTCCTGATGCTGACACTTACCGTGGATGAAGACTGCTTTATTTCAGTATCCGCGGAAACCGGCAGCCGGATGATCCGGGGGATCCGGGTATTCGGAGATACGGAATATACCGCTTCCGGCGGATGGATCGGGATCCTTTCGGAAGAGCTTTCGGCGGGAGAGACCCGGAACATCCTCCTGGAGGTAAAGACCCTCGGCTTTGCGGATCCCAGAAGGATCTATCTTAAGGTCAGGAGCGAGACCGCGGGTGAATACAGCGAGGAGATCCGGACAGCCGCTTTGAAAGCAAAGCCCGCGGAGGAATGTTCTGACGCGATGCGGATCGCTTTGAACGCAGGACGGACCGCGGTACTGTACAGAGACGGCGTCAGCCGGAGATCGGTGTACGCGTACATCCTTCATGATCTCCAAAGATTATCCGGCGAGCCCGGCGCGGACGATCTTTCAGAGCTTGTCCGCCTGCTTCTGGACCAGTAATACGAAATGTATAATGATCATGCCGGAAAGGTGTCAATTATGATGCCTTTCCCGTTAATTTGTATAAATTTTCCCGTATGAATTGACACTTTTATACATTTGTGCTACATTACTTTTATAAATTAGCGTTTACGCTAATAAAAATAAGGAGGGCTATTACAAGATGGCAAAGAGACTTTTAGCAATTCTTCTTGCACTTCTTATGGTGATCGGCCTTGCAGCCTGCGGAGCAACTCCGGCAGCTGACGGCGAAAAGGCACCTGCAGCTGAAGCTGAAGAAGAAGCAGAAGAGGAAGAGGCTGAGGCAGCTGAACCCGAAGCAGAAGCAGAAGCAGAAGATGACGAAGAAGCTGAAGCTGAGGAAGACGAAGAGGACGAAGAGGACGAAGAGGAAGAAGCCGGGGAACTGGATCTTTCTGAAGAAGCCACTGTCGTTATGTACCAGATCGGTGACGAGCCTCAGGATCTTCAGTCAGTTCTCGATGTTCTGAATGAGAAGCTTGTTGCAGAACTTAACACGAAGCTTGAGTTCCAGTTCTCTACATGGGTAGACTGGTCTCCCAAGTACGCAACCATTCTTCAGACGGTCGGCGCAGACATGTGCTACGCTGCATCCTGGGCAAACTACGCACTGTATTCTACAGGCGGCGCTTTCATGGATGTTGAGCCTCTGATGAAGAACTACGCTCCGGATCTCTGGAACTGGATCGGCGAAGATAAGATGAACGGTATGAAAGTACATGGCACGATCTACGGTATCCCGAACATGTGGGATGAGTACGTTATGCAGGGTGTTGCTTACCGTAAAGACCTCGCTGACAAGTTCGAGGTTCCGTATCCGGAATCTCTGGAGCTTGCTGAGCAGTACTTCCAGGGCGTTCATGAAGCTGACCCCGACCAGGGCATCATCTACAATGGTGCGTCCGGCGCTGATTCCACCGGCACGTTCGTAACGACCGCCGGCGCTCTGCTTCATTATAAGTATCCGGAAGGTGCTCCGAACAAGTACGGCTTCCTGTTTGATTACGAGAACCCGCAGCAGCTGTATGACTACTGGTTCGATGATCAGTTCGTGGAAGACATGAAGATGTTCAAGAAGTGGTGTGACGAGGGCTGGTGGAGCCGTTCCTGCCTGTCTGCGGAAGCTGACCAGGAAGCGCTTCAGAACAACCGCGCCATCGCATTCGTATCCGGCTGTAATGCCAACAAGTATGTCGGCTGGGTCAATGACGTTGCATCCAAGGACGGCTGGGAGCTTGGCTGGTTCGACTATGCTGAGACCAACGGCTACTGCTTCCCCGTACATCCGAACCACAACCTGACCTGCATCATCAATGGTACGAAGTATCCTGAGCGCTGCGTGAAGGTTATCGAATACCTGATGATGAACGAAGAAGCGAACAAGCTCGTTCAGTGCGGTATCGAAGGCAAGCACTACAACATCAATGAAGATGGTCTGTGCGAGATGATCGAGGACAGCGGTTACGGCTATGAGGCTTGCGATACATGGCAGCTTCGTAACGCTGATTTCAAGCTTCAGAGACCTACCGATACTCTGCTGCAGGCATGCTTCGATCATGAGAAGGAACTTGCTGAAGCACGTGAAAAGTATCCGGACATCAACATGACAGATGCGTTCGCTGAGGACTATGAGCCGTACAGCACAGAAATGACCGCTGTACAGAATGTAATCTCAGAGAAGCTGAACCCGATCTTTGCAGGTCTCGTGGATGATCCTGAAGCTGCAGTAGAAGAGTTCAGAACAGAAGTTAAAGCTGCCGGCCTCGACACCATTCGTGAAGAGTTCAACAAGCAGTGGGTCGACTTCTGCGTAGAGAACGGATTCGAATAATTGATTCTCCTGAGTTTTCAGGAAGATCATTGCGATCTGAAAAGGCCGCCGGCGGAAACGCCGGCGGCCGCTTTATATGATTTATTATATGAAGTGCATATTACTTCACATACCTGAAGTCGTCCCAGGGAAGTTCCGGCGCCGCTTTTTCATTGATGATCCGGTCCATATGGAACAGAAGAGGGAAGTCATCTTCCGATACGCGGCCCAGTTCGGCCGCTTTTTTCATGGCCTGCGCTACGCGGTCCGCGACGACAAGAGACTCCAGCGTCACACCGTTCAGGATCTCCTTCGCTTCATCGATGGTATAGCCTTCTCCCAGAAGAATACCCACACGGCGCGTTCTGCCGCCGAATACGGTCACATACAGATCCCCGGCGCCTATCGCCAGATTCTCCAGATCTCCCGCGCCTTGATAGCGGAGCAGACGACCCGTTTCCTTTGTGGCCTGATAG
>CADCQD010000166.1 GCA_902803485.1 uncultured Eubacteriales bacterium
CCTCTGGAAATGGATTCCTCCGCGAACTTTATTTTCGGAGATCTCGGCGAACGGCTGGTGGCTAATTACTGGCTGGAGCGCGGAAAGAAGCTCGGCGAACCGGGCGCCCTGAAAAAAGGCACTCCGGACCGGGACGCCTCCATGGTCGGTCCGCTGGGCACCGTTTCCGGTTTCCAGCGTGTCATTACAAATCCTTCAGATTATACGCATCTCATGCAGATGCTCGCGAACGGCGGTTTCTATAAAGGAGAGCAGATCCTGGGCCGGAAAACCATCGATCTTCTCCGTACGAACACACTCACGCAGCGCATGATCGACGAGGATTTCTCCAACAATTATCTCGCGGGCTACGGATACGGCTACGGCATGAGGACTCTTATGGATAAATACAAGGGCCACTCCAACGGCTCCCTGGGCCAGTTCGGCTGGACCGGAGGTTCCGGCACCTGGGCGGAAGCCGATCCTTCCGAAGGAACTTCTGTGGTCTACATGCATAATCTGCAGCCGAATCTTGAAGAATATCATCACCTTAGAATGCGAGCCGCGGTTTACGCGTGCCTCGATTAAAAGGAGAGCCGCCGGCGGTTAACGCCGGCGGCTCTTTCTCTCTTTCTGAAATGCTTCTCCCTCTTACTCTCTCCTGATAAACTCCAGATACGCGTAGTTCATAAGGCCGGTACGTACTGTTTTTAACGTCAGTACATGGAGCCCTGCTTCCAGATGCATGACCGTAATATTCGTCAGATGATTCCAGATATGAGGATGCGTTGTGGACGGTATCATGATCTCACCGGTCTCATCCACACCGTCGACACTGATCGAGATCCCGCCGTCGTAACGCGCGCTGCAGAAAAAATCCACCTGATAAGCACCGGAACGTCTGACGTCGACCGTGTAATTCAGCCATTCTCCTTCCTCTGTCCATCCCACATAAAACCATTCCGGATCAGGACGCGCGAAATTATCATCTGTATGATCAAAATCCGGCTTAATATATGAAATATCCACGCTTTCATGCCTGCGGAATTCATTTCTGTACTCGCCATTGGGAGGATTCAGTTTGCCATTCCCCTGGTTTTCCCCGATGGTATCGTGGTATGCCACACCTTCGCCGCCAAGATCATAATAGGCACACATTACCTTACCCGGAATGATCTGGGGTCTTCCTTCATGTCTTTCATCTTCATAGGGTCTTCCCTGATATGCCTCCAGCATCTGATACCTCCTGTCTGATCTATTGAGCCATGGGGACGGTTCTCCCGGCTCATCCGGATCCATTGTATCATAACCCGGATGATAAGGGAATGCGGATCATTAAGAAAACATTTTCCGCGAAAACATTTTCCGGGCCGCGAAACCACTATGATTCTGCCGCGAAATGTTTTATACTGATTACAGCATAAGATCGGAAGCTTGAAAACATTTGATGATCAAAGGAGGATATTATGGGCAAGATCAACCGTAAGTTTTTTGGACGGAGCCAGTACAAGGCTCCCTTCAATTATGAGCTGGCCGGAAGGCATTTCCGTCTCCTGATGGACGACGGCAGGGTGTTCTCTCTGAATTTCCCGGACGGCAAGACTCTTGAGTGGGCGGAAGAAGGAGGATCCTATCAGTGCGACAGCTTTCAGTGTCTGAAGGGCGACGACGCTACCTATCTGGTTCATGTACGTTTGTCCGGCTGCGATGGCCGCTTTACCTACAACTGGGTACTGGATACGGCACAGCGCCTGGTTACGCTGGTCGTCATGGAACAGCGTTACGAGCCGGGTTATGACCGGCTGGTACGTACCATTCCTTATTTCGGCGCCATTGATATTCCCGGCCTGGAGCTTCCCGTGATCCGGCACCATTTAAGCGCCCGGATGGCCGGCGAACATATTTTCTGGCACTATAATCCCGGAATGTCGCTTCAGCATATTTACCATGCGCCTCATGTGATCCGCGCAAGTACCGGCGATGGAAAGACTCCTGTAGAGACCATGCGTACCCGCCTGGCAGATCTTCTGAGCAGTCCGGATCCCGCGGTACGTGCCGACGCGGAAAAAGTCATCGAAAACTTCAAGCTGCGCGAGACCTACTATCCCATTTACGAGGAGCCCTGTTTCCATGTCTGGATCAAGGAAAATCTGAACCTGTTCTGCTTCGCGGAGGAGATCATGTGCCGGCGTTCTCCGAACCACGATCAGGGCGGCGGCGGCATCCTGCTGCTGCAGGATATCGAACGCCTGGTGGACGTGGGCGTCTGCTTCAATGTGGATGAATACTATATGTGCACGGCCTACGGCGACAGCAACGAGAACGGCGATCCCTTCGATACGCTCCCGTCACCCTATGAAGAAGAATGGAAGATCTTAACCAGTATGCCCAGCATTCATTGGGAGATCCCGGAAGAATAAAATCAGCACTGCCGCGCCGGATGTGATCACGGAATCTTTGAAATTCCTGATCGACGGCCTGATCGACGAGGCCGGTGTGGACGGCTGCTTCTACAGTGTGCAGGACGCGGAGATCACCCGGTTCACGGAAGAAGAATATCTGAACTGGCTGAAGCCCTCAGAAATGAAGCTTCTGGACTATATGAACAGCAAAAGCAGCATGAATATCATTCATTTCTGCGCATGGGAAGGCATTCCGAACCGGCTGAGCGTGTGGGAAGATTATCATGCTCCGGTCATCAGCTGGTCCCGCTATATCGACACTTATGACATCAATGAAATGCGTGACTGGACCGGCGGTTCCACCGTCTGGGGCGGCTTTGACAACCGGCCGGGCACCCTGCTTTACACAGGTACCAAAGAGGAAATCGAAGCTGAGGTGAAAAACATCATTGAGCAGGCCGGAAAGACCAGATTCATTCTTGGCGCCGACTGCAGCATCCATCCGGAGTGCTCCGTAGAGCGCATCCGCTGGATGGTAGACGCTGCAAAGAACTTATAAGGTCCTGCCTTCGCTTCAGGTAAACCGATGGCTGACACGCACTGCGGGTCATAAAAAAAGGATAGTTTCTCAGTAACCCGTATGCAAAGGGAAATCTGCGGAAACTATCCTTTTTTCAGGCTCTTATAAGCATGAAATCGAGGTAAATCGCAGTTCATTTTCATTGCCTTACTTTCCGTTTTTTTATATAATTGGATCAGCATGAAAGGAGGTGTGACGATGGCGTCAAAAGATAGTAAAACAACTCCGGAAACGGAGAAAAACCTGTTCAATATTCTGGGCGGGATGCCGTTTACCAGACGCGGTGCCTGGTTCGGCATTTACGCTGACAACTTTATGCGGCCCATTTACGGCACGCGGCTGTACGTCGGCAGCAGGCGCGGCAGCGTCATTGAACGCGGAGACAGTGTACTCATGAGATTCTCACCAATGTACCGGGGAGAGAAGGTGGATTATGAGATCCGGACCACAGCCACGGAACTGATCCTGAAAACAGCATACGGGGACGTCCGGTGCTGCTTCGCCGCGTCAGATCTGCTGTATTTCAAAGGAGAAAACGGACTTTCCCTGAGGCTGGAGAAGACCATGGCCGCCCATGAAGTCATGAAAAGACGTGGAGATAAGGGCTGGGAGCAGCTGGCCTCCTGGCTGGGCACCTTATTATACTACCCGGTCAAAGGCAGTCTTGAGATGAAAGCGGACTGGGATTATGGTTCCCTTTCTACACCCATCGTCTGCGGTACTGCTCTTCCGGATGAAAACGGGGAATTCCTGCTGGCAGTGCGGGAATCTCTGTATGACCAGAAAGTTGCGGATCAGTATCCGGATTATGAAGAAGCGCTTCAGGACGTAACAGCGGACTGGCAGGATTTTGTGGACCACATGCCGAAACTGACCGGTGAATTCGCTGAGCTCCAGAAGGAAGCGCTTTATACGGAATGGTCATTTATCGCGGATCCCTCCGGCCGCATGGAATATCCCCTGATCTTCATGACCGGCCGTATGATGGCCTCCTCCTGGCAGATGATCCAGAACGCAGTGGCCTTTAAGGACAATATACCCTTAAGAAACGCCTTCCTTCTGAACATGCTCTGCCAGCAGGCCCCTTCCGGCCAGCTTCCGGATTTTTACGATGACTCCCGCAATAATCCCCAGGGCATCAAATCTCCCATTCAGGGCTGGGGACTGAAATGGATCATGAAGGACCATGATCTGTATTCGGAAATGCCTGAAAGCGATCTTCTCCGGATGTACAAGGGCTACGGCGCCTGGGCGGACTGGTTCATGAAATACCGGGACGATGACCACGACGGGCTTCCGGAATGCGATCACGGCGATGAAAATATGGACGACGCAAGTCTTTACGTCTTCAGCCCGGAAATGGAATGCCCGGATCAGCCGGCGTATCTGATCCTTCTGTATGAAGCGCTGGGAGACCTGGCCGGACATCTGGGAAAGCCGGAGGAACAAAAGGAATGGTACCGGCGCAGCAAGGAACTGCTGGATCTCCTCATCAAGGAGCTCTGGAACGGAGAAATGTTCATTTCCCGGATCGCGCGTACCCATGAGCCGGTGATCTCCGGGTCTCTGACCCACTACATGCCGCTGGTTCTCGGAAACCGGCTGCCGCAGGAGATCATTGACAAAATGACTGCGGACCTTCTGGAGGAAGGCGTATTCCTCACCCAGTACGGTCTTGCAAGCGAACGGCTGGCCAGCGATCAGTACCGGATCATGGGCCTGGCCCGCGGCTTTGTACTTCCGCCCCAGCATCTTTTGCTTCTGACCGGCATGTACGATGCCGGAAAGGTGGAGGAAGCGAAAATGATCGCCACCCGCTACTGCATGGCGATGAAGGACAACGGTTTCCATATGCTGATCGATCCCAGGGAAGCCGGACGCAGCGCCTTCGCCTGCAGCTGGCCCACCTGTGTCTTCCTGATCCTGGCAGACATGGTACAGAATAAGTGAAAGGGGGAGATGGAAAATGAGTGAAAATGAAAAAAACCTGTTTAACGTTGCCTCCAACGCGTTCCTGAGACGCGGCGCGTGGTTCGGTATTTTTGTTAAGCCGCAGCGTTTTGCGTCGCCCATGAAAACCGGAAAATGGGGCACCTCGGATCTGTTTGTCGGTTCCAGAAGGACCGGCGCCCAGCACCTGGCGGATCCGATGCTGATGAAGCTGGTCCCCGTTCACCATGGAGTATTTGTACCCTACAGCGTCCATGCTGAGGCAGAGGAACTTACGATAAACACCGCCTACGGCCGCATCCGCTTCTGCTTCGCGGAGCCGTCCCTGATCCTCGTCAAGGGCGAAAACGGAATGGGCCTTCATATGGAACGCAATATGGAAATGCACCAGATGGCGAGAAGAAGAGGCGATAAGGGATTCGAGACTGCTTTCGGCTATGTATGCTCCATCGTTTATCATCCCATCCGGGGAGATATCGACCTGGATGCGAAATGGGATTTTGAAGGGCTGTCTACCCCGTACGTGCGCGCGGAACTGACGCCGGATGAAAACGGAGAATTCCTGATGTCCATTGAGGAAACGGAAGCCTTCGGCCGTATCCGGGACCAGTATCCGACTTATGAAGAAGCACTTGCGGGTACGAAAGCTGACTGGGAGTCCTTCCTGAATAAGCAGCCGGAGCTTGCGCCGGAATACAGCGATCTAAGGAAGGA
>CADCQD010000167.1 GCA_902803485.1 uncultured Eubacteriales bacterium
CTGAGCCAGCAAGTACACCGCGGCTTTGCAGAAGCACAGGCGGAACTGTTGGAGATGTTCGAACAACTATAATGGTCACAGGAGTTTACACATACTTCTTGACACTATCTTTTTTCGAGCTCTTAAAAGCAGATTTCATGCTGCCCGCATTATTTATCACCAAATACAATACTATTAAAAAATCCCTCACACATATTGAAGAAGCTGCACTTATTATCATTGTAGTTTTCTTCACATGGATACATGTTAAGGACAAAATCGCAGGCATCGTTCTCCTCGCACTCGCCTTCATGAGCCGCCTTACAGCCGTTCTTTTTCGCGCCCCCCGCAACATAATTCAAATCGTCATCGTCAATTTTTTCCATATCGGAAACTGCTTTGTCTGTTTTCCGGCGCCGTTCTTCTTCTATTTCTTCGATTGCTTCCGCAAAATCTTCTGCCGGAATGTCTTCGCCAAGTTCTGCCGCTGCCCCAGAAAACAGCTTTGCCTTGTCCTTGATATCTTCCGGCATTTCTTTATTCTTCAGGATTTCTGCCGCATGCTTATCTGCCCGGATCTTTTCAAAAAACAGAATCGCATTTTCTTTTGACATTTCTGCTCTTCCTTTCCATTCATTGTTATAAACATTTGATGCGTCACAGATGTATCTGTGCTTCTTGTTCCATGCAAACTGACTTCACATATCGATTATGGCTTTTTTATTATACAGTAAGAGCTATAAAAATTGCAATATATGAGAACAAAGCGTACCATTCATGAATGATCCTGAGCACGCGCCGGAAATATCCGCTGCAATAAGACCAAAAATATGACCCGAAAACACAAATAACAGGGAACAATCTGTTCCATACGATTGAAAACCGGCAGAATATCCAGTAAAATTGTCATAGCGGCGCTTTGCCTGTGCTGTGCCTTGAATATAAAGGAAACGGAGAAAACTGACGTATGAAAAAAAAGACGCATGTTTCTTTCAGACAGAAGTCACTGATACTCTGCCTCGTGATCATTTTGACCGCATCCCTGTGGAAAGTCCCGGCCACAGCTGAAACTTCCGACTGGGAAAAGCTGAGCTATGAAGCAATGCATGAATTCAAAGTATTCGATATTGAATCCGGGATCCCGTTTCTTGGCTATCTGACGGTAGTTCAGACTCCGGACGGCTTTCTGTACGCGGGCGGCTACGGCGGCCTGGTACGTTATGACGGCAAACGGTTTGAGCGCGTCAAGGGCATTGACAGCGTGATCAGTCTCTGCGTCGCAGAAGACGGCTGCTTGTGGATCGGTACAAACAGCGGAAATCTGGTGCGCATGGCGAACGATGGCGAACTGGCCTTCTACGGGAAAGAAGCAGGACTGGACGTCATAGGCATCCGCGCGATCTGCCAGGATTCAAAGGGCAATATCATATTCGGAACAGATCAGGGCGTCTATGCGATAGACGATTCCGAAACGATCCGGCTTCTCGATGATGAGCGCCTGGAAGCCTGCTATGTGAATCAAATGTCCAGTGACTCTTCAGGCACGATCTATGGCACGGATTATGACGGCAACGTGTTCGTGATCCGCGACCTCCGCGTAGTCAATTATCTTGACGGAAATACGATTCCCATGCCGGTTCAGTCCGTATTCAGCGATCCTCTTCATGAGGGCTGGATCTATATCGGCACGACAGGTTCGGAAATACTGCACGGCAGTCTTTCGCAGACGCCGGACACTTATGAGGTGATCGCAAACGAAGGGATCCTGAATGTTAACGTCATTTATCAGGAAGGGGACCGGCTGTGGATCGGCTCGGATGGCGGCGTTGGATTCATTGAACCGGACAGCGCTTTCCACAGGCTGGCCGATTCTTCGTTCAATTCCATCGTGAACATGTTTGAGGACTATGAAGGAAATCTGTGGTTTGTGTCTTCCCGAAACGGCCTGATCCGTATCAGCGAGAGCGGTTTCGCGGACCTGAATCAGATGGCCGAACTGGATGAACGGGTAGTGAACACCACATGGATGGCGGATGATCTGCTTTATGTGGGAACAGACACCGGACTTTTAGTTCTGAACAGTGAAGGACAGCTGGTTCAAAACGATCTCTACGAACATCTGAAAAATACGCGTATCCGCTCTATTAAAGGTGACAAGCAGGGCAACCTCTGGTTCTGCACTTTCAGTGAATACGGACTGGTATGTCAGAGCGCGGACGGGAGGTTCCTCACATATACTGAAGAAGACGGGATGCTGTCCAATTACATCCGCACACTGTACGAAATGGAAGACGGAACCATTGCCGTATCCGTTACCGGCGGGGTACAGCTGCTTCGAGACGGCCGGATCGATCAGACTTTTGATCAGTCCAGCGGTATCCCTACGCCTTCTGTTCTCTCGCTGAGCGAAGATACGGACGGACGCCTGCTTCTGGGTACGAACGGCAGAGGGCTTTATATGATCGACCGCGGCCAGGTGGTTCCCTATCCGATCCAGGATGAAATGGACAGCGGTGTGATCATGGGGATCAAACGGGATGACCTAAGGAACTGTTTCTGGATCATTACCGGAGGCACCCTGAGCTGTCTGAAAGACGGTATTGCAAGCCCGCTTTCCAGCCTGCCCGACGAATTAAGCGCCAACGGTTGCTACGATGTTCTCTGCGCAGATAACGGGAAGGTATTTCTGCTTTGCAACACCGGCATTTTCATCATGGACGGTGATGAACTGGTTTCACAAAATCCCGCCGAATATGAGTATTATAATTCAAAAAACGGCCTTCCTCACATGGTAACTCCGAACTCCAGAAGTTATGTCGGGAAAAATGGCGACGCGTATATTGCCTGCTCTGATGGCCTGACCCGGGTGAACATCAATGAGCAGCTTTCAGCCAAAGTAACCCCCAGACTGACGATCGCGTTTATCGATATCAACGCAAATCAGGAGATGATCCGCGTAACTGACGGGCAGACCATAAAAGTTCCTGCCAGAACTCACAGATTGAGTTTATATCCCTATGTGCTCTATTACGGCCTGGGGGATCCGAGAGTTTCTTACTATTTGGAGGGCTTCGATCAGGAGCCGATGAAAAGCACCAAAATGGATCTGGAAACGGTCAGCTATACCAATCTTCCGGGCGGCACGTATACCTTCCATCTGGATCTGGAAGAGAATGCAGGGGATCCTCACGGCGTATCCATCACCATTGTCAAGCAAAAGGCATTCTATGAACTGCCTGTGTTCTGGATCGCTATGGTCATTGCGGCGCTCCTTGTGATCGCGGGGATCATCCGGCTGATGCTCAGACGCCAGGCACGCGCGCTGGAACGTAAGGCTCAGGAAGAGGCGCGTCAGAAGGAGGAAGAGCGGATCAGCCGTGAGCTGAACACGGCGGCCAGCATCCAGGCCGGCGCGCTGCCCAGTATTTTCCCGGCCTTCCCTGACAGAAAAGAATTTGATATTTATGCTTCCATGACCCCGGCAAAAGAGGTCGGCGGTGATTTCTATGACTTCTTTATGGTAGATGACAATCATCTGGGCATGGTCATCGCTGATGTATCTGATAAGGGGGTACCGGCAGCGCTGTTTATGATGTCCGCGAAAATGATCATTGCCAGCCACGCGAAAATGGGCAAATCTCCCGCAGAAGTCATGACGGCTGCCAACGTGGCGCTGTGCAGCAACAACAGGGAAAAGATGTTCGTCACAGTCTGGCTGGGAATACTGGAACTGAGCAGCGGAATACTCGCGTGCTCCAACGCGGGTCATGAATTCCCGGTCATTCGCGGAACGGACGGCGTGTTCCGTGTTTTCCGTGACAGACATAGTCTGGTACTTGGCGGTTTTGATAAATCAAAGTACTCTGAATATGAATTGAGGCTCGCTCCCGGCAACGCGGTTTTTGTTTATACAGACGGTGTGCCTGAAGCGAATAATTCAGAGGGCGAGTTTTATGGAATGGAGCGTCTGGAAGCCGCGCTGAACCAGGCCGCGAAAGAGTCTCCGGAAGGAATTCTTGACAGCGTAAAAGCTGACGTTGTGAAATTTGTAAACGGCGCGAAACAGTTCGATGATCTTACCATGCTGTGCGTGGAATACCGCGGCCCTGCTGCGTAACGATCCTCCGGAGGTTCACAGAATGAGGTATATTCTGCAGATTTTTAACGGCGCGTGGCATACGGCAAATGTTTCACCGGAAGACGTCATAAGGAAGATCCGTGAAGTGTCCTCCATGATCGCTGTGGAAAAGGTCATCATCGGATATCATATAGACCCGCCCGCTTACAGAAAGATCGGTGCTGAACTTCACAAGTCAGGTATTCAGATGCTCCTCTGGCTTCCGGTCTTTTCCGCAGTCAGTGAGATTACGGAGCCGGAGGCAGCTCTCGACATTTTCGGAAAGCCGGTCGTTACACCGGATCAGCAGGCAGAGGACGGCTTTGTCTTCGTCTGCCCGTCGTCCGGACGTAACATTCAAAATGTGAAGGATATCTATCATCAGTACTTTTCAGACTGTGGTTTTGACGGAGTGTTTCTTGACAGGATACGCACACAATCCTTTGTTTCCGGAGTGTCCGGAGTATTAAGCTGCGGCTGCAGCAGGTGCAGAGAAGCATTTCTGCTAAGGGGTGTGGATATCGGTCAGACGGCAAAACGATACGAACTCCTGAAGGATTCTTTTTTTGACATGGCCTCCTGGCCGATGAATGGGGAATTCGAAGCCGTGGATCCGGCAGCGCAGCGGTTCTTTGAGGCAAAAGAAGAGATCATCTCTGACGCAGTCACTGATCTATGCAGATATTTTAAGGATCTGGGACTGGTGGTCGGACTGGATCTGTTCGCTCCGTTCGTCAGCAGATTTGTCGGCCAGAATTATACTCTGATCACGAAATACGCGGACTTCATCAAACCCATGCTGTACCGGAGAACAAACGCTCCCGCAGGCCCGGGATATGAATTCGCGCTCTTCAAAAAGCATGCGCCGGGATCACACAGCCCGGCAAAGCTCCCGATGGATATCACATTTCTGAATACTCAGCTCGCGGCGATACAGGATCTCCCATGCGGGAAATATCCGGGTATAGAGATCAATTATTATGAAAATATTGCAGATACGGACGCGGCTTATATAGAGGAATCATTACGCGCGGTCAGAGACCACGGGCTGGATGGGGCCGTTCTGTGCTGGAATATCATGGAAGCTCCCGAAGCTCATATCAAAGCCGCCTGCTTGACGTGCTGAAATCCTCTTTGTTATAATTAAATCGTTTAATCTTACGGATCGAGGTATCTATGGAAGAAAAAATACAGGAAAACAAAATGGGTGTCATGCCCGTTAAAAAACTTCTGATCAATATGTCGCTGCCCATGATGATCTCTATGTTTGTGCAGGCCATGTACAACATCGTGGACAGTATTTTTGTCGCCAGGATCTCTGAAAACGCGCTGACAGCCGTTTCTCTGTCTTTTCCGCTGCAATCGATCATGTTTTCGGTAGCCGCGGGGACCGGCATAGGCGTCAATGCGCTCGTATCCAGAGCCCTTGGCGCAAGGGAACAGGACCGTGCCAACCGGATCGCGGTGAACGGCCTGTTTATCTATCTGGTCAGTTATCTTGTCATGCTTCTTTTGGGTCTGACCGCAGTCAGGCCGTTCTTCCGTATGCAGACCAGCGCCGCGCAGACAGAGATCATGGAGCTCGGCGTCACATATCTCACGATCTGCATGACTCTTTCTTTCGGCGTATATGCCCAGTTTATTTTTGAACGTCTGCTGCAGGCGACAGGCCGGACGTTTCTGACGATGATCACCCAGGGCATCGGCGCGGTGATCAATATCATCCTGGATCCCATATTCATTTTCGGACTGAACATGGGGATCGCCGGCGCCGCGGCCGCGACCGTCCTCGGGCAGATCATTGCCGCGATACTCGCTTTCATTTTCAATCATCTGAAAAACACGGATATCCGCCTGAAGCTGAAGGGCTTCCGTCCGGATGGAAAGATCATCGGCGCGATCTATATGATCGCTGTTCCCTCCATCTTCATGCAGGCCATCGGTTCAGTGATGACGGCCGGTATGAACCTGATCCTGATGGGACTCAGTTCCACGGCGGCCGCGGTATTCGGTGTCTATTTCAAGCTTCAGAGCTTCTTCTTCATGCCGGTCATCGGCCTGAACAATGGCATGATCCCGATCATTTCATACAATTACGGCGCAAGAAACAGAAAGCGTATGCTGGATACCCTGCATTTTTCCTACGTGATCGCGCTGTGCTTCTGCATGATCGGCCTGCTCGCTTTCGAACTGATCCCTGCTCCCCTGCTCCGCCTGTTTAATGCTTCTCCTGATATGATCTCCATCGGGACACATGCCCTTCGTATCATCGCGATCATTTTCCTGGTCATGTGGTACTGCGTGATCGCGGGATCGTTCTTCCAGGCGCTGGGAAAAGCCATGTACAGTCTGTATGTATCCGCGGCGCGGCAGCTGGTCGTGCTCCTTCCCGCAGCATACATCCTTGCGAAGATCGGCGGCCTTCGTCTCATCTGGTGGGCCTTCCCCATCGCGGAGGTA
>CADCQD010000168.1 GCA_902803485.1 uncultured Eubacteriales bacterium
AGGAGGCGGGGCTAAGCCTGGTCAGGCATGGGCATATCTACCAGGCAATCAAAGAAGAACACGAAGAGCATGGTTATCCGATCGAAGCACTTTGCAAACTTGGTCATATATCCCGAGCTGCTTACTATAAATGGCTCCATAGAGGCACTCCTGCTTATGAGGCAGAAAATGAACGAATTGCTGATGAGATTGAAAAGATCCACATGGATAATCCGGAAATGGGGTACAGGAGAATACGTGATGACCTGGACAGATATCATGACATCAAGGTAAATGATAAGCGGGTACTGCGGATCTGCCGGAAAAAGGGTATCAAATCCACAATCAAGTATTCTAACGATGGTTGTACCAGACAGGCAGAGAATCCACAGTTTATTGCAGAGAACGTCCTCAACAGAGAATTCACGGCAGAATCACCAAACCAGAAGTGGCTGACAGATGTCACGGAATTCAAGTATTACATAGGTGTTGAGGTGCATAAGATTTATCTGAGTGCCATTCTCGACCTGTATGACCGAAGAATCGTATCATACGTTATTGGAGGATCAAACAATAATCCATTGGTATTTGACACGTTTGATGCAGCCATCGCAGAGAACCCCGGAGCGAAACCTCTGTGCCACAGTGACCGGGGATTCCAATACACCAACCGAAGCTTTCATGCCAAGCTTGAGGCCGCAGGGATGACTCAGAGCATGTCCAGAGTGGCCAAATGTATTGACAATGGACCAATGGAAGGCTTCTGGGGGATTCTCAAGAGGGAAAGATACTACGGCAAACGTTTCACTGACCGGGCTACCCTTGTAAAAATGATCGAGGATTATATCGAATACTATAACTACAGGCGATTGCAGAGAAACCTAGGTGTTCTGACACCAATGGAGAAACACGAACAATATCTGGCGGCAGCGTAAAAACTGCCACCAGACCAAATCTGATGGCAGAAATTTTTATTTATTATATTGTCTACTTGACGAGGAGCGGTTCAAAGTGCGGCCGCCCCGTTTCTTTCATGAATGGTTTTTCTGTATTTGTTTACAGTTTCATCGCGTATACGCTGTCAATGGCTGTAACGAACAGCACGTCCTGATCCTTGCCGCCCACAGTGACTGTCGTGGGCCGCTTGTCCATATGGATCCTCTTCCGGAATCCGCCGTCCATGCCGAAGACCAGAAGGTCGCCTTCCGGAACGTACATCACGCCGTTCTTTTTGTCTATGGCGATGCTGTATTCTCCGTGCTCGAGGAACACTTCCGGTGCTTCCAGCAGGCCGTCCTGCTTCACGTCGTAGCGGATCACCCGCTTATAATACTCATCCACCGCGTAGAACTTTTCCCCGGGAACCGCGAAGTAGACGCTGTTCGAGCGGATCAGGTCGTAGTAGTCCGGCACCACGGTCACGCCGTCCGGGCAGACGTATGCCTGGTCCGGAATATTCAATGTGGCCGTCAGGTACGTATTGTCATCACGCCAGCGGTTGGCCGGATGGACCGTCTGCGCCGTGCCGGAGATCTCTGACCAGGGCTGCTTCTCAAGGACCGTCATGGTATGCTCCGGATCTGCCGGATCCATGGCGTACAGCTTCACTTCATTGCTGGACAGATACCAGTCGCCGTAGGAAGTTCCCGCGGCGTCCGCCGGCTTTTTGAAGGTCATCGGAACGCCGTCTTTCGTAGCGCCGAAGGGGTTCGCGAATTCCGTCACGACGATCAGCTTTCCGCTCCGGTCAAAGAACAGCGACAGCGGGCGCTGAGGCACATCGCGCACCAGAGATAACGCGCCGGACGTAAGATCCAGCTTGTAGATCCGGTTATAACGGCTGTCCACAAACCAGAAATTGCCCTCCGGATCGCAGGCGGCGCCGTCCGCGAATTCAAAGCCATCGTACAGAAGCGTCAGTTCGTCTTTCCGAAGCTCCGGCATCACGGGTTCATAACCCTTCATGACATAGCGGGCGATCTGCCAGGGACGGATCTCCTTACGGGCATTCGTATCCTTCATGCCGTTCGTAAGTGTATACTTGACCTGTGTATAATTGTGGAAATTCATCCACTCCACGCGGTCGTTTCCGCTGGTGCGGATCGCGGTCGGATACGGATTCGGAAGCCAGATGACACGGAAGGAATAATAGGTGGCAAAGGACATGTCCCGGCAGTCTGTGACCTCCAGAGGCAGGCACTGCTGGCTTTCCGCCACTTCTTCCTCTGTCTGCAGCGCGTAGACCTTCCAGTTGCTGACGTTCCTGAATTTCACCTCGTTCCGTACGTGATGCTCCACGGACATGCAGTAGATCCGGCCGCGCAGCGACGTATCGCTGGCGTAGAAACCGGCGGCGCTGTAGGTATTCGCGCTCCATACGTCCTTGATCACTCCGCCGCCGCCATCGACCCAGAAGCTCCAGTATTCAACGTCCCATTTGTTCGCCGGGTCCGCGTCACCCGTCCGGGAAGCGTTATACGCCGGCACCCAGCGGGTGGTATCGTGGGACATGCTGCCGTGCCCGCCGATGAACTTCACGTCATTGACAAAGGACTTCTCATCCGCCAGCCACCGAAGGCCCACAGCCCGCGGATTCCGGGCGCCGGTATCAATACCGATGCCGTTGATGATATTCGCGCCTTTTCCGGATTCCACCAGGGCTTTGGCCGGCCCCAGCCCGCCGAAGGCCTCCGTATTCATGGGCAGCTTCAGCTGGGTAGAGATGGGATTCAGGCCGATCAGCACGGACGTGTCTCTCAGCTTCAGGGTATCCGTCACCTTATACCAGCCCTGCGGGAAATACACCACGTCGTACTGGTCAATGGCCGCCTGGATAGCTGCCGTATCATCTGTCTCATTATCACCCTTCGCGCCGAGGTCCTGCACATTAGCCCAGAGGGAAACGTCCGGAAGAATGGGGACGTCACAGGGGAAATCACAGCAGAAGGCATCCGTTTCATGCGCCTCAAGCTCCGTTCTGATCTCGCCCAGATCATCCATATCCTCCAGCACGACGCCATGGGTAAACCGGTCGATCTGATACAGTTCGCCAGATCCCCGGATCGTTTCTCCCCGGTCCGCCAGAAGCGCCAGCTGCGGCACGTTTTTACATGCGGTATTGATCACGTTCCACTGGGTAAAGGCATTGTCCTCCAGATGGATCGTAAAAGCGCATTCGCTGATATTTTCCAGCGTGCTGTCTTCCAGATAGATCTTATCAAAGAACCCGGGCGCGCTCTCAATGGCCTTCGGTTCGTCCCTGAAGGTGATGCGGACGCCGGTAAAGCCCAGCTCCCGGGAGTACATACCGGCCTTCCGCTGCCCTTCGAAAGAGCAGTCCACCGCCATATACGGCCAGCCCGGAGAACATTTTGTAGTAATAATGCCGTAATCGCCGCCGATGAAATGCACGTTCTCCATCTCATTTCCGGCATCGTACATGCCGGCAAGGCCCGAACCCGCATGGATCACGCAATGATTGATAAAGCTGTGCTGCGCGTAATGGGTACGCAGCGCGACCGCCCAGGGATTCCCCTCGCCTATCCTGAGATCCACATTGGAAAGCGCGGAATAAAAGGTTCCGGGGTTCGCGTCGATGATATCCTCCGGCTTTTCCACTGCCCGGGATACGAACCAGAGCATTTCTTTACCTCCGGATTTGTTCTCCGGATGCGGCACGTCGTATCCGGGAGCATGGTCCTGAAGGATGATCTCCGGACGGTTCGCTCCGTATCCGATGAGCCGGACGGCCTGGGGCATATAAATGGTCCTGCTGATCAGGTATTTGCCCTCCGGAAGGAAAACGATACCGAAGTTCAGGTTCTGCTTTACATAATTCACCGCCCGCTGCAGGTTCTCCGAATCATCGCGGACCCCGTCTCCAAAGGCCGGAAACGCCTCGCTTCCGAGATATACGGCATCCGGATCCTTCGGCTTTGCCGTATAAACTGACTTTCTGTAATCCATGCTGCTCCTTTCTGCTGCTGACATTCCTTTGCCGCGTTGTCCCGCGGCCGTATTATTTCACCGCAACGACCTCGATCTCAACTCTCGCGTCCTTCGGCAGCGCCGCCACCTGGAACGCAGCCCGCGCCGGATACGGCTCTGTGAAGAACTCCGCGTATACGCCGTTCATCGCCGCGAAGTCCGCGATATCCTTCAGGTATACCGTCGATTTGACCACGTCGCTGAAACTGAATCCGGCTTCCTCAAGAATGTATCCGATGTTCGTCAGAGACTGCCGGGTCTGGGTCTCAATATCTTCCCCCGCGAACGCGCCTGTGGCCGCGTCCACCGGAAGCTGTCCCGAAACGTAAAGGGTGCTGCCGGCCAGAATGGCCTGGGAATACGGGCCGATGGCTGCCGGTGCTTTAGGTGAATGGATCGATTTATTCATATTGTCCGCCTTTCTTATTTTATGTTTAAGCCCCGTAGAAGGGGATCGCGATCAGGCCTGTGGTCGGCCGTTCGTCCACGGCGATCTCCAGGATCAGCCGGTTCACGGATTCCGTCACGTCATCCGCGTAAACCATAAACTCGCAGGTAACCGACGCGTCTCTGGAATGCGGAGACTCGTGGGGAAGCTGAACGCTTCTGGGCCCTGTGACTTCCCAGCCCTCCGGAAGGATCCAGTCCAGGTTCAGGAAATAAGGCATGCTTCCGTAGACTCTCCAGTTATTTTTGAAGGTGATCCGCAGTGTCTTTTCTTCCCCTGCCGCGATGTCCGGCCCGCCTTCATAGGTCACGCGCGCCGTCGCGATATTGAAATTCTTTTCAAAGGTATACATCGGCATCGAAAGCAGCTCCGCTGCCTTCTTCGGATCACAGAAATACGCCGCCGCGCCTTCCGGGATCTCATTCGGGCCGTCCACCAGCTCCGCCGGGTATTTATGATCCCTGAATCCCGCAGCCAGCATCACCGGCGCCATCCGCGCCACATGCCGGGTCAGTTCCGTGCAGGTATTCGGCACGTTGTAGAGGCAGCCCCGGTTCAGGGAAACGGTGACGATGTCATCACCCAGATATTTGCGCCAGTCTTCCGGGATCGCTTTCATCCCGCCCATGATGCCGAGGATCGAACCCACGGTCGCGCCGGTACAGTCTGTGTCATCACCGCAGTTGATGGCCGTGATCATGGACTTCTTGAAATCGCAGCCGCCGTACAGGATCCCAAGCATGGCATAAGCCACATTGGACGGTGCTTCAAACCATCCGTCTCCGATGTCCGCGTTTTCCTCCTGGATCTTGTTCCTTGCCGTCTTCCAGTCGTCTCCGGCTTCATAGCAGGATAACAGAAGACGAATGCTCCTGGCCACCCGGGACTCTTCCGGGATCTTGGAAAGGCCGATATCCAGCAGCTTCCTGAAATCATGGATCACAAAAGCCGCGCTTTCGACCGCCGCGACGAACACTGCCGCGACCGTGCCCTCGCCCACGCCGTGATCCACGGACGCGTCCATAAACGCGTATTTCAACGCCAGGTCCGGGCACGCAGGCGCCAGCGACGCCCAGATCTCCGTCCGGATCCACGCCCCGTTGGAATCCCGCCAGTTGTTCCGGTAATCTCCGGAAAGCGGCGGGATCATCCCGTGCTTCAGATTGTTCTTGCCAAGTCCATACTCATTCCAGTGGGGGCCGATAAAGCTGACCCAGATCTCTCCCAGAGTCTCCGGCGTGATCCCCTCAGGACCCGCTTCCTCCAGAAGATGCAGCCACGCCAGCTGCAGATCCAGATCATCATTCGGCAAAACCTCATTTTCTTTTGTAACAAAACCCTGGATATCCAGGATCTCCTTTTTTCCCTCATACGGCGTACCCATGGTTCCGCCGATGTTCTTTCCGATCCAGCAGGCATATACACGGTCTGCATACTCATCCCGGTTCAATCTGATGATTTTATCATCATGAAATACAAGCATCGCGTATCCTCCTTTATATGATCACTCTGTAAAAACAGTATACCAAAGTGTTCCGTAAAATGCACGAAAATAAGACGCGATTCTCTCTCGATTCTCCGCGTCTTATTTTCCTTCTTTGTCCCATGATCCCGAGTCCCGCAGCCTTCCGTCCTTCAGGCTCGCGCTGTCCCTCAGACTCGCGTTGTCCCTCCGATTCATGCTGTCCTTCAGGCTCACGCCACCTGATTCACCACCGTGAACTCCAGCACGAAGGGCAGCTTCTCCAGCATCCGGAGGCTTTTGGTCCAGTCCAGATAAATGCCCTGCGACCGGGCTTTAATGGAAATGCTCTGGCTGATGTCCATCAGCTCGCCCACGTCAAAAGTTTCCGTATCCATGCCTGCCCGCTCGATCAGCCCGCAGGTCGTGATCTCTGTGCCGTTCGGCAGTCTTTTCAATTCCTCTACCAGCCGTCCTGTGATCTTCTCCATTTCCCGATTTGTATACATCTGAATCCCTCCTGCGAAAAATCGTGTTTACTTGCTCCTGACATTCTCTTGATATCCACAGGATAGCCGATTTATATGTACAAAAATCTTCCCTTTAAAAAAATTCCAGCTGCGGTCAGCTATCTTGATTGCGGCTTGCATTTCGAGTTTAGTGTGAACCCCCGGGAATTTTGAGTTTTGCTCGATCTCAGGGGTAACTCGCAACAACATTTTTTAATATTGATCCCACTCGTCCCCGGGAGTTTCAAGTTTATGATTTTCACCGGGGATTTTACCGCCCAAAACCGGGTTTTTATCCCCGGGGATCTTGAAAAAATG
>CADCQD010000169.1 GCA_902803485.1 uncultured Eubacteriales bacterium
CAAACAGGATGGCAAAAACCACCAGGCTCACGATGCCTCTTGTCTTGGAGTAGGATTTCATGATTCTTTCCTCTTTTCGTAAAAAATCGCACGGTACAGCCCAATAAAGGCCATACCGTGCGAGTATAACACATTCTGAAATAAAATTCAATTATTTTCTTTAATTGTTCTCAAGTCCCGGATGAAACCTGCGGGACCCGGACAGCTTCCTGCTCTTCTTCCCTCTCCGGAGGCAGTTTCTTTCTCCACTTGCCGTAACGGTAGAATACCCAGGAAAGGATCATGCCGACGGTCCAGGCTACCAGAAGCGAGATCGGCAGGCACTCATAGCTTCCCGTAGGCAGCTCCGGCGTTCTGGAAAGATATGCAAGAAGGTACGCCAGAGGCACCCGGATCACCACGGTGGTCAGGATCGCCAGCCACATGGGAGTGACCGTATCGCCGGCGCCGCGCATCGTGGCCTGGAAGCACTGGGAAACGCCCATCATGACATAACCCGCCGCCAGGATCCGCATGATGTGGTTGCTGATATCGATCAGCCGGTCCGTATTTGTAAACAGACCCATCAGTGTGCGGCCGAAGATCAGGATCATCGCCACCAGGAAGGCGGAAACGCCTGCAGTGATGAAAGTGCCCTGTTTCACGCCTTCATAGACCCGCCGGGTCTTTCTGGCGCCGACGTTCTGGCCGGCATAAGTGGTAACAGCCGCGCCGAAGCTGAAATTCGGCATCATGGCGAAGCTGTCGATACGCATGACGATCACGTTTGCCGCGATGATGGTCTCGCCAAAGGTATTCGTCAGAGACTGCACTACTACCATGGAAAGGGCGAAGATCATCTGGGAAACGCCCGAGGGAAGGCCCAGCTTGATGATGTCCGTGGAATAATGGCCGTTCAGCTTGATATATTTCCGCTTCAGATCAAAGAACTGCTGCATTCTGGACAGGCGGATAAAGCAAAGGATGCAGGATATGAACTGCGCGATCACCGTTGCGAGGGCAACACCCGCGACGCCCATTTTAAACCCTGCCACGAACCAGATATCCAGACCGATGTTCAGCCCGCAGGCCACCAGAAGGTACAGCAGCGCGGAAATGGAATCCCCCAGGCCCCGCATGATGCCGCTCAGCATATTATAAAGCGCCATGCCGATCAGGCCGAGGAACAGGATGGTCAGATAGGATTCGCACCAGTCGATGATGGATTCCGGCGTTCCCAGAAGTTCCAGAAGGGGCCGGGAAAGCAGCGGGCCGATCACCATCACAAATAAAGACGAAAGCACCGAAAGAACGATGCTCGCGCCAATGGAGCGGCTGAGGGCTTCGCGGTTCCTCGCGCCGACATACTGGGAGACCAGGATCGTCGCGCCGGTGGAGATGCCCACGAAGAACACCAGAAGAAGATTATAGACAGGCGACGCCGACCCGACGGCCGCCAAAGCATTATCACCTACATATTTTCCAACGACGATGGAATCTACGGTATTATACAAAGACTGCGCGATATTCCCGAGAAGCATGGGGATCGCGAAACTGATGATCTTTTCCGCCGGTGAACCTGCGGTCATGTCCACCGGCCGGAAAAGATTGGATAGACTGAATTTTCCTGACATGGTCCTATTCTTTCTGCTGCAAGTAGATCAAAGTAATTTCAAAAAGAACTCTTATTTATTGATGTAAGCCCAGGCATCCTTCAGGCTTTCGATGATGGGCAGATACTGCGGGCAGGCCGCCTCGCAGGCGCCGCACTCGATGCAGTTTTCCGGTGTCGCCTGACCGTCCACCAGGCGCTTGTAATCCCAGCCGGCCTTCGGATCCGTGCCGTACAGAGAAGATTCGTTCCAGAGACGGAACACCTCGGGGATGCTGACTCCGTTCGGACACGGCATGCAGTAGCGGCAGCCGGTGCAGCCGATCTTCGTACGGCTCTGATATGCCGCGCGCACGTCATCGATCAGCTTCAGTTCATCTTCGCTCATACAGCCTGCTTCCACTGTGTCGAAGATCCGGAGGTTGTCTTCCACCTGGTATTCTTCATTGCAGCCTGAAAGCACGGTAGCGACTTCTTTATGATTGCAGAGCCAGCGGAACGCCCACTCCACCGCGGAACGCTTCACAGGGAACGCGTCATACAGCGCCTGGACATTGTCCGGAGCGTTGGCGAGGCGGCCGCCGAGAAGGCCTTCCATGATCACGACGGGAATGCCCTTGCTGCCTGCAAGCTCCAGTCCCTTCGTCCCCGCCTGGTTCTCCACATCCATGAAATTATACTGGATCTGGACCATATCCCAGTCATAATCATTAATGATATACTCAAACTCATCATACGGGCCGTGGAAGGAAAAACATTTGAACCGGATCTTTCCGGCTTCCTTCAGTTCATTGAAGTACTTGTCAACGCCAAGTTTTTTCGCCAGTTCCCATTTCTCCTTATTCAGGCCGTGCATCAGATAAAAATCAATGTGGTCTGTCTGAAGCTTCTGAAGCTCGGACGCGAACATGTTTTCCATATCCTCGCGGCTCTTGATGCGGTCAATGGGCATCTTGGTCGCGATGGTGACCTTCTCGCGGTAGCCGTCCTGAAGCGCTTTTCCGACGATGGTCTCAGACGTCTGATCCAGGTATACAAACGCGGTATCCAGATAATTCACGCCGCCGTCGATCGCTTTGCGGATGAGGCCGATGGCTTTTTCCGTATTCGCGGGAGATCCCTGGGAGCCTTCACCGTTGAAACGCATGCAGCCAAGACCGAAAGCAGACCCTTTGATATTCAGTTTTCCAAAATTACGATATTGCATAGTTCTCCCTTCCGAACATCATCGCTCACTCTTCGTTTTCTTCAGTATCTGTTCCGCGTTCCCCGCAGGCTTCTTCCTCTTCATCTCCGGATTCAATGGTCAGGATGTCAGAGAAACCGGTAATGCTGAAAATATCATAAATATTCTCAGGTACGTGCTTCAGGATCATTTCACCCTTTTTGCTCATGATCTTCTGTGCTGAAAGAAGCACGCGAAGACCTGCGGAAGAGATATATTCCAGCTCTTCAAAATCCAGGACGAGCTTTTCGATATCCGCAAGATTCTCTCTGATGCAGTCCTCCAGATCCGGTGCCGTAGTCGTGTCCAGACGGCCGCTGACCTTAAGAAGCAGTGCTCCGCCGTCTTTTTCAAGATCGATATTCAATGCCTTCCCTCCTTAAAATATATGATAAAACCAGCCTGTAACGCTCCGATCACATATAAAACCAATAATACTATAACAGAATTCACGAAAAAAGCAACCTGTTATTATCTGCCGGCATCACGGTCTTCCCGGGCTTTCACCGCGGCTCTCTCCGCCTTTTCCGGGCTTTTTGCGCTTTCCTTTCCCGCCTCCTGCGTTCTTTCGGAAAAGCCTGAAAAACAAAATCCGTACCGTACATACCCTCAAGGTAACGGATCTCTCTCCGGTAGAAAAGCCACGCGGTCAGCACCACGAGAAGCGCCGTATACGCAAGAAGGATCAGGATCCAGAATATCCCGAGTTCCGAGGAATAATCAAACAGCAGTACCGGCACCAGGAGCTGGAATACCGCGTATCCCCCGCCGATGGCCAGGATCTGCACGATATTCGGCAGCCGGTTGAACTGCTTTTCCAAACCCTGAAGCAGCTTTTCCAAAACAGGACCTCCAAAAAACGCCGGATTGACACAACTTTCCGGAACAGCTAAAATAGAATTCATACGATACAGACTGCGGTCTTACGGAAAGGAGCAACCATGAGGACCATTACCCATCTGTTCTACAGTGATCTTCCCTCGAAAGATCATGAACTTTGCATCTATCTCCCGGAATATACGAGCATGGAGATCGAATACCCGGTTTTCCTGTATTTCCACGGCGGCGGGCTGGAAGCCGGCGACCTCAGCGATATGGATACCGCGGCGGAATACCTGACGTCCAAAAATATCGTTGTGGTCTCCGCGAACTACCGCATGTACCCGGAAGCCGTTTATCCGGAATTTATCCGGGACGCCGCGGCAGCCTGCGGCTACGTGAAAAAACGTCTCACGGACTATATCAAGCCCGGAAAGATCTTTGTGGGCGGCACATCCGCCGGAGGCTACATCTCCATGATGCTCTGCTTTGATCCGAAATACCTGGCGCCCTATCATCTTACGCCGATGGATTTCGCGGGTTTTATCCACGACGCGGGACAGCCTACCGTGCATTACAACGTCTGCCGGGAACGCGGACTGGATCCCCGCCGGGTCGTGATCGATGAAGCGGCGCCGATCTATCACATCGGGCTCGCGAAAGAATACCCGCCCATGCTCTTCATCATTTCCGACCAGGACATGCAGAACCGGCCTGAGCAGACGGATCTCGCGATCTCCACGATGAAACATTTCGGCTGCGATATGGAAAAAGTCCATCTGGTGAAGATGCACGGCACGCACTGCGCTTATGTAAACCAGCGGGACGAAGATGGCGTCAGCGTATTCGGCCGCATCCTCGGAAGTTTTATCGATCTTTATAAAGAATGACGAAGAAGATCATTTATTACAGAAGCCTCGGCAGCGAACTCAGGGAACGCTTCGGTGGAAAGCTGTACAAGATCGCCCTGGACGGCGGCTTCACCTGTCCGAACCGGGACGGGACGCTGGGTGTCCGGGGCTGCAGCTTCTGCCTCGCGGGAAGCGGCGGATTTTCCGACGCCACCGGGCAGCTTTTACCGGAAGATCCGGAAACAGTATACCAGAACGCCGTCCAAAGCGCCATAGAAAAAGGAATAACCCGTGTAAGGAAAAAGGCGGACGGTTCAGGATACATCGCGTATTTCCAGCGCTACACCAGCACCTACGCGCCTCTTGAAAAGCTCAGGAAGCTGTACTCTGCAGCCCTCTCCCGCCCGGAGATCCGCGCGCTTTCCGTGGGGACACGCCCGGACTGCCTGCCGGATGAGACCATCGCGCTTCTTTCGGAACTGAACCGTAAAAAGCCGGTCTGGGTAGAGCTGGGGCTTCAGACCATCCACGAATCCACGGCCGCAAGGATCCGCCGCGGCTTCTCTCTCCCGGTATTTGACGACGCGGTGCGGCGCCTGAAGAGCGCGGGCCTGTATACCGTCGTACATATGATCATCGGACTTCCCGGGGAAACACCGGAAATGATCCGGGAAACCGCGGCATATATCGGCAGGTCCGGCGCGGACGGGATCAAGCTGCAGCTTCTTCATATCCTCCGGGGCACGGACCTGGCGGATGAATATCTGGCGGAGCCTTTTCCTCTGCCTTCTCCGGAAGAGTATGTGGAACTTCTCCGGGAATGCGTTTCCGCGCTTCCTGCCGGGATGACGATACACCGGCTTACCGGAGACGGCGCGAAAAAAGATCTGATCGCGCCCCTCTGGTCCGCGGATAAAAAACGGATCCTTCAAATGATTTCCAGGGAGCTTCAGCCGCGCGCCGACTGATAAAACAGACTTATGAAAAAAGAGACTGACAATAAAATACTTTACCTGTTCGGCTTTATGGTCCTCTTATTCTGGACTTCCATGTATTCCTACCAGCCGCAGCTTTCTGTTTATACCGGCACCCTGGGCGCCGGTATCGCCATGACCGGCGTGATCCTCGGTTCCTACGGATTTACGCAGATGCTCGTACGCCTGCCCCTGGGGATCCTCAGCGACATGCTGAAAAAAAGAAAGCTGTTCGTACTGCTCGGGAATGTATTCGCAGTGCTTTCCGCGCTGGGGCTGTATCTTGCCAGGACCCCCGCGGCGCTTCTTGTTTTCCGCTGCATCTCCGGTATCGCGGCCAGCGTATGGGTCGTCATGACCGTGATGTTCTCCGGATATTTCCCGAAAGAAAAATCAGCGGAAGCCCTGTCCCGCCTCATGATCTTCAATAAACTCGGATGTCTTTCCGGTATGGTTCTTGGCGGCGTGCTTGCGGACGCGTTTTCCGTAAAGGCTTCTTTCCTCCTGGGCATCTGCACAGGGCTTTTCGCGCTCCTTCTGGGACTGAGGCTGAAGGAGCCGGATATGGCCGGCGTCCGCCCGCTGAATCTCAGGGATCTTCCCTCCATGCTGAAGAATCCGCGGCTTTTGATATTCAGTATCATGGCCCTTCTGATCCAGGTCATGGAGCAGGGCACTACCCTCGGCTTCGTTCCGAAATACGCTGCGGAACTGGGAGCGGACGCGTCCGCTCTCGGGATCCTCTCAGGAGCTTCCATCTTCGGCGGAATGTGCGCGTCTCTTATGATCTCCGGATGGCTTCTGAAGCGCTTTTCCGCAGGCAGGATCGCAATCACAGGCTGTTTTATATTTACCGTGACGGCAGTGCTCCTCCCCGTACTCGCGAAAACCGTACCTGTGATCATACTGTTCCAGTTCCTGGCAGGTCTCGGGAATTCGCTCTGCTTCGTACTTCTGAACGGCCTGGCCATCCGGGATTTTGAAGGCAGCAGGCGAGGCGCGGCCATGGGGATCTTCCAGGCGGTCTACGCGCTCGGAATGTTTCTCGGCCCTTTGATGACCGGATTCCTCGCGGATCATTTTTCCATTTCTGCAAGCATCAGCCTTACCGGCTGCACCGGGATCCTGCTGATCCTTATGGGAGTCTGCGCGTTCCGCGGTAAAAAGGAATGAGGAGCCCCGGAAGGCTCCCCATTCCTTTTTCGCGAAACCGCGCGTTATTCCACAAAGCCGGTTTCTTTCATATTATAATAAGCTCCGCGGATCGCGTCCTTAAAGGGCAGGATGCGCTCACGGTCCTGTTCCACGATCGCCCATTCCTGTCCGATCTCCAGTGCTTTTTCAAAGATGGCCGGAAGATCCAGTTTGCCGGTACCCACGGTGCAGAAGCCGAAATCATGCTCCTTATCCGCGTTGACCAGCATACGGCCCTTCATCATGTCGTTAAAGTCCTTGATATGAAGCAGCGCGATGCGGTCCTTTGCCTTTTCCATGAATTCCACGGGATCCACGCCGCCCACATAGACCCAGCCAAGGTCCGCCTTCAGCATCAGTCTGGGATCCACCTGGGTAAGATAATAATCCATCACGGATACCCCTTTGAATACAGTGGTGAATTCCTGATAATGATTGTGATAGATCGGAATGAAGCCGGCGTCCGCCACTGCTTTGACCACCGCGTTCAGCTCTTCGATGTCCGACATCATTTCATCATACGTGCATACGTCCCCGTAGAAGCTGCCGAAGGAT
This sequence comes from uncultured Eubacteriales bacterium, assembly GCA_902803485.1. Lineage (GTDB taxonomy): Bacteria > Bacillota > Clostridia > Lachnospirales > Lachnospiraceae > UBA1267. Next base: position 7,210 of record CADCQD010000169.1, read on the forward strand.
TTGATGGCGCTGGTCCATGAAATGTTCACATATTTCACGTCATAGAACTCCGCGCGGCGCTTCACGTCATCAATGACCGGAACGGGGTCCGCCATCACCTTTTTGTGGTTCACGCCGAATCCGAGCCCGGTACATAAGACCTTCAGCCCGAGATCCTTAAATCTTTTCCAGTTCTCAACGGGATCCCCTTCCAGCCTGCTGAGGTCGCCGTCCTGCGCCTGATAGCCGATCTCCGCGTATTCCTTAAAAACGTCCCAGATATCGCGGTCCGGCTGCCGGAAGCCCGTCCATGCTGCCTTTAACTGTTTCATAATACTGCTCCTTTCTGTTCACGGCCTGTCCCTGCCGGTATGATTCCTTATGATCCTGCTTTCTGAAAGACCAAAGAGCCGGGGTTCTTTCGTCAGCTGTTCTTTTTCCTGAAAGCGATGGGTGAGACCCCCTTGTATTTTCTGAAGATCCGGGAGAAATAACTGCTGTCGTTAAAACCGCATTTATACGCCACGTCCGTCACGGAAGTCATGCCTTCCGAAAGCAGCACGCAGGCTTTGTTGATGCGGAACAGATTCACATAATCCAGCGGCGACATGGTGGTCACCGACTTAAAAAGCGAAGAGAAATATCTGGGGGACATTTTCACGATCTTCGCCAGCAGATCCACATAAATGGGATGCATATAGTTTTCCTTGATATAATCGATCACCGGGTCGATCTTCTGCATTTTGCGGATGGAGACCGACTGGGACTCCCGGTCCGCCAGGTAGAAATGATTCTCGATCGCCGTCATATACAGCTGGTACAGGAATCCGGTGATCATGAACTCCTCCCCCTCCGGATTGCTTCGGATCAGAGGGAAAAAGGACGCCGCCAGCTTCCGGATCCCGAAGTCTTCCCTGGGAAAGCTTGTAAACAGCTGCGTTCCCGCGTCCGGCATGGTCTGCCCTGAAGTTCCGCGGAAGATCCGCGTAGGGTCAAAGACCATGACGTCATACCGTCCGTTATAAAAGATCCTGTCATGAGGAACACAGGAATTTACAAAAAGGATATCTCCCTGGGACGCGGCGTAGCGGATGCCTCCGATGGTGCAGACGTAGCTGCCGCTTTCCACATATACGATCTCACAGGCTTTGTGCCAGTGAAGCGCCAGAAAAGGATTCACATTGTTCCGGTTTTCATAGGAGTGCCGGGCCGGATAAGTTTCCGGAAACTGTATTTCTTCGTTAAAAAGAATCGTATCCATGTCCAAACAACCTCACATCGACATTTTTGTTCTATTTTATAGATATTTTCACAGTTTGTCAACCGCTAAACACGTGATTTCAATATAATTCAAGCACAAAAATACAAGCAGTGTTTCTGCTGTCCTTTCTACCGTTGTGCATTTATGTAGTTTTTTACTGATTTTTTCGATACATCTTTGTTGAAAACAGCAATTATGTTCAATTAAACCGGCATTTTTGTTACAGAGCATGCACACATTTGTATGTATAATAACATTACTTATGAATTCTTCTTGCCTTGGTTCTTACCCTTGGTCTTCTGTCATCCTGCGGCAGCGCGGACAGCGGCAAGGCTGAACCTGCAAAAGAAGAAGCTGAACCCGCAAAGGAAGA
>CADCQD010000170.1 GCA_902803485.1 uncultured Eubacteriales bacterium
GTCCGGGATGAGACGAAAATGCTGGGTGGCATCGGAGCCTGCGGGCGCGCGCTCTGCTGCGCCACATGGCTTCCGGATTTCGTGCCGGTTTCCATCAAGATGGCGAAGGAACAGAATCTTTCTCTGAACTCAGCAAAGATCTCCGGCGTATGCGGGCGGCTGATGTGCTGCCTGAAGCACGAACAGGAGACGTACGAATACCTGAACGCGAAGCTTCCGGATATCAATGCCCACGTCAGGGCCCGGGACGGTGCGACCGGCCAGGTCAAGTCCGTGGACGTGCTGCGCCAGCGCGTCAGTGTGCTGATCAGCAGTGACAAGGACGAAAAGGAGATCCGCGAGTACGGCGTAGAGGAACTGGAGTTCGCGCCGTCCAGGAAGAAAGAAAAAGCCGCGGCTGCGGCTTCCTCTGAAGAGGAAAAGGAGCTGAAGAAGCTGGAGGAATAACGCATGGAACTGAAGCCGGGTGAACGCATCGATGACCTCGGCCGCCGCGGATACCGGATCATTCAGGACCCGAAAAAGTTCTGCTTCGGCATCGACGCGGCTCTCCTTTCCTGGTTCGCCCGGATCGGGCCGGGGGAAAATGCCGCGGATCTGGGGACCGGTACAGGGATCATCCCGCTCCTGATGGACGCGCGGAATGCCTGCGGGACCTATACGGGTCTTGAGATCATGCCGGATATGGCGGAAATGGCCGGCCGGTCCGTACAGCTCAACCATGCGGAGGATCATATCCGTATCGTCTGCGGGGATCTGAAGGAAGCGTCGGCGCTTCTCGGAAAAGGAAGCTTTGACGTGGTGACGTCGAATCCCCCCTATATGCCCGCGAAAAACGGGCTGATCAATCCGGATCCGGAAAAAGCGGCGGCCAGGCACGAACTGTTATGTACGCTGGAGGACGTGATCCGGGAGGCTGCGCTGCTTTTGAAACCGCGGGGGCGGTTCTATCTGGTGCACCGGCCCGCGCGGCTTGCGGATATCCTGACGCGGATGAAGGCCTTCGGCCTCGCGCCGGCGCGGCTTATGTTTGTTCATCCCTTCGCGGACAAAGAAGCCTCCCTGGTACTGATATCCGCGACACGGGGCGGACGGGATATCCTGAAGACGGAACCGCCGGTGATCATTTACCGGTCGCCGGGCGTATATACGGAGCGTGTGCTCACGATCTACCAGGAAGAAAAAGCGTCCCTGTCGGACGCGGAGGCGGAAAAGCTTGAAAGAACAGAACCGGCAGACAGTTGAAAAAGGAATGCTGTATTTATGCGCGACGCCCATAGGGAATCTGGGCGATATTTCCTGGCGCTGCGTGGAGATCCTGAAGAATGTGGACCTCATCGCCGCGGAGGACACCAGGAACAGCATCCGGCTGCTGAATCATTTTGATATCCATACGCCGATGACGGCGTATCATGAATTCAACCGCTATGATAAAGCGGACGTCCTGGTGGAAAAGCTGAAGGAAGGCGCCTCCATCGCCTGTATTTCCGACGCGGGAACGCCGGGGATCTCGGACCCCGGCGAGGTCCTGGTCAGTAAATGCATCGATGCCGGGATCCCGGTAACCAGTGTTCCCGGACCCTGCGCAGCCATCAGCGCGCTGATCATCTCCGGCCTTCCCGCGAGGAGATTCCGCTTTGAGGGCTTTCTTCCTGCGGAGAAAAAAGAGCGAAAAGAGGCGGTTTCGGACCTCGCTGCCGAGACGTGCACCCTTATTCTATATGAAGCGCCGCACCGGCTGAAACGTACGCTTTCCGACCTCCTTGAAGCCCTGGGAGACCGCAGGATCTCTGTGGTCAAAGAGCTGACAAAGACACACGAAAAGGTCTTCAGGACGACGCTTTCCGGGGCGGCGGCATTTTATGAAAAGGAAGAGCCCAGGGGCGAATATGTGCTGGTCCTGGAAGGACGGGATCCGGAACTTGAGAAAGCGGAAAAACGCGCCTCCTGGGAGGAAATGAGCATCCCGGCGCACGTTGCTTTTTATGAATCGCAGGGGCTTTCACGTATGGACGCGATGAAAGCCGCGGCAAAAGACCGCGGCGTCACGAAGAGAGATATTTACAGCGGGATGCTGGAAGAATAGAATCGTCAATGCGTCTGAAAAGAGGCACGCCGCCCGGCGTGCCTCTTGGGTCATCTGGATATCATGAATCATTCTTCGGGATCGTGATCGGAAGGCTGCTTCTTCGGGAGCTGCCGTGCGGCTCTCCCGGACGCGGAAAGCTTTTCTTCATTCTTTCTGAGTTTCTTCCGGATCAGCCAGACGATAAGGATCACGATGCCTGCCACGATCAGAAGATACGGAAGCGCGTTGATCAGGAAGAACAGCGAGTCTTCCAGGAATGTCATGAAGCCCTTTCCGGTATTCTTCAGGGTATTCTTCAGGCGGTCGCCGAAGGTCAGGACCTTCACGGGTTCTTTATCCGGAGTATACTCAAGGACCTCGTAGATGCTCATGTTGATGGTGGAATAAGTAACGTCCGTGTCCATGCTGCTGAGGCGGTTCCGGTAGATCTTCAGTTCGTTCTGGACTTCGGACAGGCGGGCCTCCACGGTGATCATGTCTTCTACGGTCTCGCACTGCTCCATCATGGCCAGCAGCCGCTCTTCCTGGGTCTCCAGGGACTTGATGGTGGTTTCTGTATCTGAATACTGGCGGGAGATATTCTCCACGTACATGTTTTTGGAGATGATCTTGCCGTTTCCGTCCAGCGCGTTCAGGAAGTCATGATAATGCTCTGACGGCACCCGCACAGTCAGCTGCTCCGTCAAAGTGGCGCTGGTCTTGACGTAATCTGAACGGTACCAGCCGGTATCATTGTCGTTCTGATATTCGGACGCGATGAAGCCGCCGTACTTATTGATCAGTGCGCGGATGGCGCCCAGAGTATTTTCGAATTCCGTGGTCTGGATCGTCAGATCACAGGTATAGATCAGCTTGCTGTCGGTAAACCCGGGAAGGTCAGGACCTGGTTCCGTGGGATCCGGTTCCGGCTCCTCCGGTTCGGCTTCGTCCCACTCGGCCTCTTCTTCGGGGAAATACGCAGGCATTTCATATGCCTCGGATTTCGCCTGAGGCGCCGCATTGTACCCGCCGCGGTCCCATGCGGCTGTGGTTTCCATCACGGTATCTGCGTAATACGCGCTGCTGCCTGCGGCTTTCGCGCAGGCGGCGGCCAGAACGGCAGCGGCGATCAGAAGTACAGAATAAATGATCAGGGTGGTCTTTCTCATGGATATTCCCTCCTTCAGGGTGTTCTTATCCATATAGACAGGGAAATGATCCTCCGGGTTTCTTCCTCCGGGAATTTTCCGCGGGGCCTCCCTGAAAAAGCAAAGGTCATCCTCAGGGAATGCCCGTGTTCCGGAATCACATTGTTTTTACATATATTATATAGGAGGAAAATGCATGGCTTATATCACACCGCATAATCAAGCGCCGCGCGGAGCGTTCGCGAACACCGTCCTGATGCCCGGCGATCCGCTCCGGTCAAAGTACATCGCGGAAAACTTTCTGGATGCCGCGGAACTCGTAAATAACGTGCGCGGAGTTCAGGGGTATACCGGTTATTACAAGGGAAAGCGTGTTTCAGTCATGGCGTCAGGCATGGGCATGCCCGCCATAGGCATTTATTCCCAGGAATTATTCCAGTTCTATGACGTTACAAGCGTGATCCGCATCGGAAGCTGCGGTTCGCTGGACAGAGATCTCCATATCCGGGACCTGATCATCGCGCAGGGGGCCTGTACGGACAGTAACTACGCGGACCAGTACCGGCTGCCCGGCACCTTCTGCCCCATCGGCAGCTGGCGGCTTCTTCGGGCCGCGGCGGATGAAGCGGCTGCCCGCGGGCTGAATTTTAAGGTAGGAAATGTGCTGTCCTCAGATCATTTCTACAATGACTCGCGGAGTACGCTGGACTGGACCCGGATGGGCGTTCTGGGTGTGGAGATGGAAGCCGCGGCGCTGTACTGCAATGCCGCGCGCCTGAAAAAGGACGCGCTGTGCATCCTGACCGTCAGCGACAGCCTGGTCGGCGGAGAGCCGGAAACGTCTCCGGAAGAGCGTGAACGGACCTTTACGGACATGGTGGAAGTTGCGCTCACGATTGCCGACTGATGTTTTTAGTGGTTCGGGACTCCCTCAGGCACAAGATGTTGTTATCGGCAAAAATGCTTGAAAAATAAAGAAAAAATGAAGCTTTTTTTGCTTGACAAGCGTGGATTCATTTGCTATTATTTACCATGCACCTCGACTGAGGGGTGTCCTGAACTGCAAATCATTGCTTTGGTAAGGGCCTTTTTGGAGAAGTACTCAAGTGGCTGAAGAGGCGCCCCTGCTAAGGGTGTAGACCGCTAATACCGGTGCGCGGGTTCAAATCCCGCCTTCTCCGTCTTTTTTAAAAAAAATAAAAAA
>CADCQD010000171.1 GCA_902803485.1 uncultured Eubacteriales bacterium
ACTTTGTATGATAATAAAATTATACCAAGTGATGTCATGCCGTGTCTATCTTTTTTATGGTTCTGAGGCCGCGAAAACCGCTTCCAGACGATATCCTGCAGACCACAGTCAAAAAGATTGGCACGGTCTTCATCTTTATTGACTCATATTCATAAAATAGTATATAATGTTAAAACAATGTGTTTTTACATGATCTGCTCTCCGGTTCTGCGGTCCGGCATATGAGCCTGTAGCCATATCCAATCAATAACAGCATCAAAAGGTGAATCAGATGTCAAAGAGAATGCGATATTTATCAATCATTTTCATTACAATTCTTGTAGCTGCTGCCCTGGCGGGTCTGCCGGCAGTCCACGCCGCCATCCTAAAGGATCCTATATCCGTTCAGACGGAACCGGTCGATCTGCTGGCGGAGACCGCACGGCCTTCTCAGAACGGCCGCCTTCATGTGGAAGGCACACAGCTTGTAGATGAGACTGGCAAGGCGGTTCAGCTTAGGGGTGTCAGTACCCACGGTCTGACCTGGTATCCGAAATTTATTAATGACAGCCTGTTCCGGCAGATCTCGGAAAACTGGAATGGCAACATGGTCCGTCTGGCCATGTACGCATCCATTTATGCCGGAGAAAAACGGGAAGAAAGCTATGCCTTGATGAAGAAAGGCATCGACGCGGCAACGGCGGCGGATATGTACGTCCTGGTGGACTGGCATATGCTCGAAAAGGGCAACCCCAATGAGGAGCTGACGGAGGCGCTGGATTTCTTTGAACGGATCACTTCGGAATATTCGGATTCCGTCAATCTGATCTTCGAGATCTGCAACGAACCGAACGGTTACGTGTCCTGGGGTGAGGTCCTGGAATACGCAGAGCAGGTCATTCCTGCCATCCGGCAAAAAATTCCGGAATCTGTCATCGTCGTAGGAACTCCTGAGTTTGACCGGAACCTCGGCAGCGCGCTTATGCGTCCGCTGGATTTCGATAACGTCATGTACGTCCTTCACTTTTATGCTGCTTCTCACGGTGACTGGCTGATGGAAGAACTGAAGTCTGCCGTAGATGCCGGTCTTCCTGTGTTTATCAGTGAGTGCGGTATCTGCGAGGCGGATGGCGATGGTACCATTGATTTCGAGACTGCAGCGAAGTGGTTCAGTTATCTGGCTGAACATAAGATCAGCTACGCAGTCTGGAGCCTTTCTGATAAAGACGAATCATCTGCATTTTTCAATCCGGGGTTCGATCCTTCAGGAATGATCGAGGACAAAGATCTGACCCTGACCGGCACGTGGGTACGTGAACTGATCCGCGGAAATGATCCTGAAAAGATCAGTGCCCCGGCACCTCAGGTAGAAAAAAGCAGATCGTTACAGATCCGGGCCTGGATGGCCAATACGCTGAGCGACGGCGGCGCTGACGCTGTACGCTCATGGACACTGCTGGCGGGAATCGCCTGCGCGATCATGCTGCTCGCAGCCGGATCCTTCGCATGGTACAGATCGACCAGACAAAAAAGGCGCCTGACCTACGACGACATCGTAATGTCCGCTGAGGAGAGGGTAAAACGCACCAGGGATAAGTTCGCGAAGATCATCCTGCTCTTCAGTACCTTCTGTACGCTGGTCTATTTGTGCTGGCGTGTGTCATATTCCATTCCGGTAAAGGCAGGTGTTGCCGCGGTTGCAGGAAACATCCTGCTTCTCATCGTGGAAATCCTGGGATTTATAGAATCGATCATCCTGTACCGTAACCTGCTTGGCCTCCGGGAGCATCCGCTGCCGGAGATCCCGGAAAGCGCATGGCCGGATGTGGATGTCTTCATTGCCACTTACAATGAGCCGACTGAGCTTCTGAAGAGGACCATCAACGGCTGTATCCATATGAAATATCCGGACAGATCCAAGGTGCATATCTGGGTCTGTGACGATAACCGGCGGCCGCAGATGAGAAAACTTGCGGAAGAAATGGGCGTCGGATATTTTGACCGCCCCGATAATGAAGGCGCCAAGGCAGGAAACTTCAATCACGCGCTGGCATTGACAAGCGCGCCTTATGTGGTTACCTTTGACGCGGATATGATCCCGAAGAGCGATTTCCTGCTGAAGACGATTCCTTACTTTGTAGATGTGGAGATCCGGGAATCGGAGAAACCGGAAGCAGGACGGCTGCATCTCGGTCTCCTGCAGACGCCTCAGTGCTTCTACGACCCCGACGTATTCCAGCACGCGCTGTATTCAGAAAGACGCGCCCCCAATGAACAGGACTTCTTCTACCGGACCATCGAGCCCGCTAAGACTGCTACAAACAGTGTCATTTACGGCGGTTCCAACACGGTTCTGTCACGGAAGGCGCTGGAGGACATTGGCGGATTCTATACCGGCTCCATCACGGAAGACTTTGCGACCGGGCTTCTGATCGAGTCCGAGGGCTACGTCAGCCTCGGCCTGCCGGAACCTCTGGCCAGCGGACAGACGCCCCACACGTACCGCGAACATATCCAGCAGCGTACCCGCTGGGGCCGCGGCGTCATCGTCACCGCGAAAAAACTGAAGATCTGGAACAGGAAAAACCTCACTCTGGGGCAGAAGATCAGTTACTGGAGTTCTGTGGTCTACTGGTATTCTCCGATCAAAAACCTGATCTACATGCTGTCCCCGCTGTTGTACGCAGTCCTGGCGGTACCTGTATTTAAATGCAGCTGGCTGGACCTCCTGGTCTTCTGGCTCCCCATGTTCATCCTCCAGGATCTGAGCCTTAGGCTGAACAGCCGGAACGCGATCTCGACTAAATGGAGCGGCATTTACGAAACCAGCGTGATGCCTCATCTGCTGATCCCGATCATCAAGGAATCCATGGGCATCAGCCTGTCCAGATTCAAAGTGACGGACAAATCAAAACGCAGCGGTCAGAGGCAGCGGGATCTGCGTTCGATGATACCGTTCCTGATCTTCCTGGCGCTGTCCGTCGCCGGCATCGTACGTATTATCGTGATCTTTAAACCAGGTGAGTTCCTTGGCCTGATCGTCCTGCTGTTCTGGATCATCCGGAACCTTTATTACGTGATCATGTCGCTGTTCCTGATCGACGGGCGTGACAGCGACGGTGAGACCGTCAAAGTCGCGGATGCGGAACTGGTCACCGTAGACGCCGGCGGTACTGTATATGAAGGTGTTACTACTCTTCTGACAGAACACAATCTGACTGTTTTCCTGGATGAAGGCCAGTCCCTTTCCCTGGGCACGCCTGTCTCCGTATCCGTTCTCGGCAATGATACCGAAGTGAACGTAAAAGGTGCCGTGACCGGTATCAGGGAAAGCCGCAGCGGAGTTGCGCGTACTCACACCATTGAGATCCTGGACTTTAACGGAAATGAACTGGAATACTTCCAGATCCTGTACGACCGGGTACCTACACTGCCCCAGTCGCTTCACCGGGACTACGGTGTCATTCCACACCTCTGGCAAAACATCGCAAACCGCGTCGCGCGGACCATCAAATAATCACCGGAAGCGGCATAAAGCCCCATTCCGGGCCGAAAAAAGCTGCGGCCAGCGCTCATCGCACTGGCCACATTTTTTATTCCTGAGTTTTCACTTAATCAGTCTTCATCTGTATC